>JAYPIC010000018.1:13652-32760 GCA_038127595.1 bacterium
AATGGTTTATCACAAGTAGACATCGGTGATTTAATGGTTCATGTTTCTCATGGTATTGGTAGGTTTGGTGGGTTGGTGGTTCGTGGCCCCAGCGGTTATGAAAAGGAATATATAAAATTGGAATATAAAGAAGGGGGTGTTCTCTATGTTCCAATAAATAAATCGGATCTCGTTCATAGGTATATAGGCATCGGGGGAAAATCTAAGTTAAATAAACTTGGAGGAAAAGAATGGTCTCGTGATGTTTCAAAAACAAAAAAAGAATTAGAACTTGTTTCGGACGCTTTAGTTGACATCTATCATTCAAGAACTAAGCCAAGGGGTTTTCGATATAAAAAGAGTGTTGATTTTGAAAAGGCAATTAAAGCGTCCTTTCCTTTTAAAGAAACAAAAGACCAGAAAAAAGCAATTGGTGATGTTTTATCTGACCTTTCTAATGAAGAACCTATGGATAGGTTGCTTTGTGGAGACGTTGGTTTTGGTAAAACAGAGGTTGCGCTTAGAGCTATTGTTCGAGTGGTTTCTTTTTCAAAACAAGTTGCTTTGTTGTGTCCAACAACTGTTTTATCTGATCAACACTATATAACCGCAAAAGAAAGGCTCGAGCCACTTGGAATATCGGTTGCTCTGCTATCAAGGTTTCAGACAAAGAAAGAACAATCTCGTGTTCTTATGAAAATAATTGATGGTTCAGTTGGGTTGATTGTGGGAACCCACCGTTTATTGTCTGATGATGTTGTAATTCCTTTTTTAGGGTTGTTAATTATTGATGAGGAGCACCGGTTTGGAGTAAAACACAAAGAGAAGATAAGAGCTTTAAAAACAAAAATGGATGTTTTGTCTATGTCTGCAACGCCCATACCTAGAACACTACAACAATCTTTACTAGGAATAAGAGATATAAGCAGAATAGAAACGCCACCAACCACAAGAAAACCAATTAATACGTATGTTGAGTTCTTTTCTTGGAAAAGAATAAAACAGATTATAGAAAAAGAATTAATTAGAGGTGGTCAAACGTATTTTTTGCACAATAAAGTTGAATCTATTGAATACTATGTGAGAAAAATTCAAGAACTTTTTCCAAGTGAGCGCGTTGATTTTATTCATGGACAACAAAATAGTAAAGACCTTGAACAAAATCTTCTTGATTTTTTTGATGGAAAAATTTCAATCTTAGTGTGTAGCACAATCATAGAATCCGGTTTAGACGTATCTAATGCAAACTGTATGATAATAAACAACCCTCAAGACCTTGGTTTAAGCCAACTTTATCAAATTCGTGGTCGTGTTGGGCGAGGGTCTAGACAGGCAGACTGCCACCTATTCATTCCTAAAAAAACAAAACTAAGCGAAAAAGCATATAAAAGACTAAAAACCATCGAAAGGCACACATCTTTAGGTTCTGGTTACCACATTGCTGCAAATGACTTAGATATTAGAGGTGGTGGTGCTGTTTTTGGGTATAAGCAAAGTGGAGAAATATCAAGGGTTGGTCTTGAACACTATAATAGCATTTTAAAAACCGCTGTTTCAAAAAAATTAAACAAACCGATTGAACCTAAAGAGGTTGATATATCTTTCTTTGGAAAATCTTTAATCCCTATTTATTATGTTTTGGGAGAAACCGAGCGGTTTTCTTTTTATACAAAAATAAACAACGCTTCAACGCTTGAAGACATTAAAAGTGTTGAAGAGGAGTTAATAGATCGGTTTGGGAAAACACCACAGGAAACAACGAATTTTTTAAATTTAGCAAAACTACGCATCTTATTTAAAAAGACCTTTGCTGTAAGTGTGTATATAAGAGAAACATCTGTTTCTATTGTTTTAGACAGTGAAATAATTAGCGATGGCTTTATAAATAACGTTTTAACATATAAAAACGATATTATAGAAAATCGAAAATTTAAAGAGAGCAAAGAGGGTTTTGTCGTTGACCTCTTTTTTTCTTTAGGTTTTGATTGGTATGAAAATATCAGTAATTCCATTAATTTATTCAATCGGTAATTACTAATAAATTTTTAAAACATGGTTTTTCTTTTTCTTTTTCTTGCTTTTTTCTTTTCGTGTACAAAAAACACTAAAGAAGTTGTTGATATTTATGCCCGTGTTGGCGAAACAATATTAACAAAAAAAGAAGTGTTAGAAATGAAAAGAGAAGGTTTGGTTGAACAACACTCTATTAGACACCTTGTTGATTCTTGGGTAGAAAAGACTCTTTTTTATAATGAAGCTATTAATATTAATCTAGATAATGACAAAACTCTTTTAAATAAAAGAGATTTGTTTTATAAAAATTTATTAATTAGTTCTTTTTTAGAAATAAAAACAAAAAAAGAAATCAAAATATCAAGAAAAGAAGTTTCAGATTATTATAATAATAATAAAAAATCCTTTATAAGAAAACAGGATGAAATACTATTAAAACACTTTATACTACCAACAAAAAAAGAAGCTAATAAATTAAAAAGTTTGTTAAAGTCGAATAAAAAAGGAGACCAATTAGAAGAATATGTTAAAAAATACAAACCTGAAACAAAAACTATAAAAAGGGGACTTATTAATGAGGGTTTAATTGGTTTTGTTTTTGATGGATCCATTGGTGATGTTTTGGGTCCCAAAAAAATAGAATCTTCTTATCATATTTTTGATATTTTAAGGAAAAACAATAAAGGAAGTTTTAAAGGTCTTGAAATCGTTTATGACGAAATCCACCAGCGGCTTTTTAAAATCAAAGAAATGCAACTTTTAAATAATTTTTTAGACAGTCTTTATACAAGTGCTGATATATATATATCCCCGGAGGTCGGTAAATGAAATTTTCATTCTTTTTTTTATTTTTAACAATCTTAAAAAGTCAACAACCCACTCTATTTATAGATGGTGTTGCTGCTGTAGTTGAAAATAATATTGTTTTAAAAAGCGATTTAAATCAAATGGTTAATATGATGGCTTTACAAAGGGGCGTTAACCCAAATGAAAACCTTGATCAATATATGAAATTAAAAAATATTGTTTTAGAGTCAATGATTGATCAAAAAATTCTTCTTGAAAAAGCAAAAGAAGACACAACAATTGAATTTTCAGAAAATGAAGTAAACCAAGCGTTAGACCAACAAATTAACAATATATTAATGCAAACAGGTGGTGAAAAAGAAGCTGAAAAAATGTTAGGCCAAAGTATTAAGTCTTTTAGAGCTGAGTTTTGGTATGACATGAAGGATAAAATAATATCAGAAAAATATCAACAAAAACTGCTCTCAAAAATAAAAATATCAAAAAAAGAGGTTCTATCTTTTTTTAATATTTATAGTGATAGCCTTCCATTATTTCCAACCGAAGTAAAATTAAGACATTTGTTAATAAAACCAACACCAAGTGATAGTGCAAAAAAAGAAACTATGAAGTTTTTAAAAACAATTAAAAAAAGGATTGTTAATGGTGAGAATTTTGAAGAATTGGCAAATAAATATTCTATGGATCCTGGCTCTAAAAACAAAGGTGGTAATCTTGGTTGGGTTAAAAGAGGTTCCCTTTTAAAAGAGTTTGAAGAAAAAACATTCACAATAAAAATAAATAGTATTAGTGAACCAATAGAAACAGATGTTGGTTTTCATATATTAGAGGTTTTTGAAAGAAAAGGAGATAAAGCTCGTGTTAGACACATTCTTATCAGCCCACAAATAGAAAAAAGTGACGAAGAGAGAGCTTTTAACTTTTCAAAAACAATAAAAGACTCCTGTACAGATTTAACCTCTTTTAAAAAATTTGTTAAAAAATATTCTAAAGATTATCAAACTTCTAGTATTGGTGGAGACCTTGGCTGGATTATCCCAGATCAATATCCTATTAAAGAATTTGGATTGGCTTTAAATTATATAAAAAAAGGAGAGTGTAGTCCTCCAATTAATACTTCCTATGGTTTTCATTTACTGTGGTTGGAAAAAATTAAAACTGGCGGAAGAGCAAATGTTAAAGATCATTGGCCAAAAATTGAAGAAATGGCTTTAAATAATAAAAAAATGAATTGGTATAATGCTTGGATAAAAGAAGTTAAAAAAGAAAAATTTATAAAAATATCTGGTTAAGATATCCACAATGTTATCCACATAAACATTTATATATGTGAATAACTAAAATATTTAATTAAAAATCTCTTTTTTATACATTTTTTTCATTTTATACACATTTTATCACTTTATGTTTTTCTTTAAGTGTTTTTATTATTTATCTATAAATATTGTTTTTTTTAGGAAAAAATATTTTTATCCACAAAAAAACTCATATAAATAATAATAAACTATTTTTCAGAGATTAAGGGATAAGATAATATCTTTTAAAAATCTGTCTTTTTTGGTATTTTAAAAGGTTGAATTAATATGTTCTTAATTCATTAAATAATATTAATAGAAGCATTAAATTTTATGAAATTTTCCACATCCAAGAGCGAATTACAACAAGCACTTCAAAAACTATCAAAAGCTACACCAACTAGGTCTACGCTACCTATTCTAAGTTGTGTTTTAATAACAGCAACAAATGAAAAAACTTCTCTTAGAACTACAGATTTAGAATTAACAATTGACTTAGAAATATCTGTTAGTATTGAAGAAGAAGGATCAGCCGCAATACCTTTAAAACAATTATATGATATTACAAATGAATTATCAGAAACTAGAATTACTATTGTTGCAGATATAAAAAACAAAATTGAAATACGAACAAACTCAGGTTCGTATGATTTAATGGGAAAACAAAAAGAAGAATTTCCAGCTACACCAAAAATAGAAGAAAAAAACAAAATAAGTATACAAGGTTCTATATTTAAAGAAATTATTAATTCTACTTTATTTGCAGTTAGTAGAGATGATTTAAAACCGTCTTTAACTGGTGTTTTATTTAGGTTTAATGATAATGGTCTAACAGCGGTCGCTACAGATGGACATAGGTTAGTTAAAATAATAAAAGAAGATTATAAAGCAACCTCCTTTACTGGAGATATTGTAGTACCTAAGAAATTTTTATCATACTTATCTACTTTTTTATCCAATGATGACATTTTGTTGTCAATTGGAGAAACTCATATGACAGCAACAATCAAACAAGATACAATTATATCTAGAACAATAAATGAGGTTTTTCCAGATTATGAAAGTGTAATACCAACAGATAATGAAAAAGTTTTAAAAACAGATAAAAAATCTTTAATAGGTGCGATAAGAAGAGTCTCTATTTTTTCAAATAAATCTACACACCAGGTTGCATTTAATATTTCTAAAGAATCATTAATTGTTCATACAGAAGACCCAGAGTCTAGTTCTAGAGCAAAAGAAGAAATAATTAGTGAGTATGAAGGTGATGATCTCATTATTGGGTATAACGGTGAATATCTAAAAGATGTAATTAGTCATATTTCTGGTGAAAATGTTATTATAAGATTAAATACACCTATAAGTGCTACATTATTCACAGGCGAAAAAGAAGAGGATACAAAGACAATGTTATTAATGCCTGTTCGTCTAAATAGTTGAAAAAAATAAATGGAAATCAACAATCTTGAGATGATTTCTTTTAGAAACCACAGAAAAACCAATATCGATTTTGATCCCGGCTTAACAATTATATGGGGAGAAAATGGCTCTGGAAAAACATCAATTTTAGAAGCTATACACAGTTTGTCTTACGGAAAAAGTTTTAGAACCAATAATAAAAAAGATTTAATTAAAAAAGGTTCTGATTTTTTCTTTATAAAAGGTTCTTTTAAAAATACGGAAAATTTTAATAATACAGTTTCTCTATCTCAAGATATAAAAGGAAATAAAAGAATACAAATTGATAATAAGATTATAAAAAAAAGAAAAGATCTTTTTGGTTTGAACAATGTTGTTGTTTTTTCACCTGAAGAAGAAGGTATAACAAAAGGAACATCATTATTTAGAAGAAACTATTTTGATAAAATTTTTTCTATTTGCTCTTATGATTATTTAAACAGTCTTCTTTTATATAATAAAACAATTAAACAAAGAAACAGTATTCTTAAAAACAATAACTCGTTATTTGAGAGAGAAAAAGAATTAGAAATTTGGGATAAACCATTTTGTGTTAATGGTTTAAATCTTTGGCAAAAAAGAGAGGTATTTATGAATTCTTTCATTGATCTTTTTTTGAAGACGGTTGCAGATTTTGACAAAAATTTACTCTTAAATGTCAAATATGATTTAAAAATAAAAACCAGCAAAGATTTCTTTAAAAAAACAAAAGAAAACAGACATATAGATTTAGTTAAAAAATATACTTCTTTTGGTCCACACAAAGATGATGTTGCTTTTTTATGGAATAATCAAAAAATAAAAAACCACGGTTCTCAAGGTGAACATAAAATATTTTTAGCACTTTTAAAAATTACCGAATATATATTTTTATCTAACGAAACAAAAAAAACACCAATTTTTTTAATAGATGATATGTTTGCAAATCTAGATAAAGAAAGAAGTAAAAAACTTTTAAGATTTATAGAAAAAATAAAAAACGATAATAAAGAAAAAAGTCAAACAATTATTACAACCACAAACATTATAAATATAAAAGAAAACGGTTTTTTTATGGAATTTGATGATATAAAAAAACACCATCTAGTAAAAAATGGAACAGCTTAAAAAAGTTCTTGAAAAAACCATTGAAAAGTCTGGTTTTAAAAATGCGATACTTCAAGAAAACGCAGTTTCTATATGGCCCGACGCTGTTGGAAAAAACATTTCGAAAATATCAAAAGCTACAAATGTTGATAAAGGTGTTCTTTTTATTAAAGTAGAATCTGCCACATGGAAACAAGAACTTTATATGCAAAAAAACGAAATAATTAATAAAATAAATAAAAAAATAGGCTCAAAAGCCATAAAGGAAATACGATTGGTATGAATGAAAACAAAAGCAGTTATAGTGCGGAAAGCATTAAAGTATTAGAAGGGTTAGAGGCTGTAAGAAAAAGACCAGCTATGTATATAGGAGATGTAGGAAAACGAGGCCTTCATCATCTTGTGTATGAGGTCGTGGATAATTCCATTGATGAAGCTTTAGCTGGACACTGCACAAGAATAACAGTTTATTTTAACAAAGATGGTTCGGTTACGGTAGAAGATAATGGTCGAGGTATTCCTGTTGATATGCACAAAGATGAGAAAAAACCAGCAGTGGAAGTTGTAATGACGGTACTTCACGCTGGAGGAAAATTTGATAAAGACACCTATAAGGTTTCTGGTGGATTGCACGGTGTTGGTGTTTCTGTTGTTAATGCGTTGTCAGATTGGTTATGGGTTGAGGTGAAAAGAGACGGAAAAGTTTATAAACAAGACTATAAAATAGGAGTAACACAAAACAAACTTAAGGAAATAGGAAAAACTAAAAAAAGCGGAACAAAGGTTTGTTTTTTGCCTGATAGTTCAGTTTTTAACACAACTCTTTTTGAGTATGATATTATTGCCGAAAGATTACGAGAACTTGCATATCTAAACCAAGGATTAGAAATCAATCTAAAAGACCTAAGAGAAGAAGATGGTCAAAATGATTCATTTAGGTTTAAAGGAGGGTTAAGTGATTTTGTAAAATATTTAGATGAAAAAAACAACCCACTTCACAATAAAGTAATCACAGTAACAAAAGAAGACGGTGAAATACCGGTTGATGTTGCACTTAGGTATGGAAACACATACAACGATAACATATTAACATTTGTTAATAATATTAACACAATTGAAGGAGGGACACACCTTTCTGGTTTTAGATCTGCTCTAACAAGAGCAATGAATAACCACGCCTCAAAAAACAACCTAATTAAAACTAAAAAAACAGAAAAAATATCTCTAACCGGTGAAGATTTTCGTGAAGGTTTAACAGCTATAATTAGTGTGAAGGTTCCTGAACCACAATTTGAAGGCCAAACAAAAACAAAACTCGGTAATGGTGAGGTGAAGGGTCTTGTAGATAAAGTTGTTTATGAGGGGATTTTAGATTTTCTTGAAGAAAACCCATCAATTGGTAGAAAAGTTATAGAAAAAGCCCTGCTTGCCGCGAGGAGCCGTTCTGCAGCAAAAAAAGCAAGGGAGCTAATTAGACGAAAAAGCGCACTAGGAAGTTCTTCTTTACCGGGAAAACTAGCTGATTGTTCAAATAAAGATCCTGTTTTTTGTGAGCTATATTTAGTTGAGGGTGACTCTGCTGGCGGTTCTGCTAAACAAGGGAGAGACAGAAAGAACCAAGCAATACTTCCCTTAAGGGGTAAGGTTATTAATTCAGAAAAAGCTCGCGTAGATAAACTATTAAGCAATAATGAAATTCAATCAATTATTACAGCTCTTGGAACGGGTTTCGGTGGTGGTGATGATGAAGCCGGCGAAATATCTGCAGGTGATTTTAACATTGAAAAAATACGATATCATAAAATAATAATTATGACAGATGCTGATGTTGATGGTTCTCATATTAGAACACTGCTTTTAACCTTCTTCTATCGAAAGATGAGACAATTAATTGATGGCGGGTATCTTTATTTAGCAATGCCTCCATTATATAGGTTACACCAAGGAAAAAAAGCATATTATGCTTATGATGACAACGAGAGAGATTTAATTATGGAGAGAATGAAGAAAGATAATAAAACTACCAAAATTGGTTTACAAAGATATAAAGGTCTTGGTGAAATGAATCCTGAACAATTATGGGATACAACAATGGACCCAGAAAAAAGAACACTGCTTCAAGTTACTGTAGAAAGTGCAGAAGCTGCAGCTGTAACCTTTCAAAACCTAATGGGAAGCGATGTTGAAGCGAGAAGAAGTTTTATAGAAAAAAACGCAAAGTTTGTTGCGAACTTAGATATTTAAGGATACAAAATGGTTGATATAAACAGAGACAACACACTACCTAGAGATATTGTAGATGAGATGCGAGAAAGCTATCTCAACTATTCCATGTCTGTAATCGTTTCACGAGCCCTTCCAGATGTAAGAGATGGGTTAAAACCTGTTCATAGAAGGATTTTATATGGAATGAGTGAATTAGGCTCTTCCTGGAATAGACCATACAAAAAATCTGCAAGAATTGTTGGTGATGTGTTGGGTAAATACCACCCACATGGTGATTCATCTGTATATGATGCTTTAGTTAGAATGGCTCAGTCATTTTCAATGCGATATGAATTGGTGGATGGGCAAGGAAACTTTGGCTCTGTTGATGGCGACAACGCTGCTGCGATGCGTTATACAGAATCTAGAATGGCAAAGCTTTCTAGTGAAATGTTAAAAGATTTAGATAAAGAAACTGTTGATTGGACTGTTAATTTTGATGAAACACTTAAAGAACCAACAGTTTTACCAACAACAGTTCCAACGCTGCTTATTAACGGGTCTGAAGGAATTGCTGTTGGTATGGCAACAAAAATACCACCACACAACTTAACAGAGATTGTTAATGGCTTGGTTGCCATGATTGAAAACCCTGAGATTACAACTGAGGGTATAATGGAGCACATTAAAGGACCTGATTTCCCAACAGCTGGTTTAATTATGGGTGTTGATGGGTTGAGTGATGCTTATAATACTGGCCGTGGTAAAATAAAAATAAGAGCGCGCGCACACATTGAATCTGCAAAAAACGGAAAAGATAGTGTTGTTATAACAGAACTACCATATCAGTGTAACAAAGCAAGTTTAGTGGAAAAAATTGCAGACCTTGTAAGAGATAAAAAAATAGTTGGTATTACCGACCTTAGGGATGAATCAGACAAAGATGGCATTAGGGTTGTGGTTGAAACTAAAAGAGACGCTGTACCCGAAGTGATTTTAAATCAACTATATAAGTTCACACAATTACAAGACACATTTGGTATAATTCTTCTTGCTCTCGTAAATGGTGTTCCTAAAATAATGCCATTAAAAACGGTTTTAAACCATTTTATCGATTTCAGGCATGATGTTGTTGTAAAAAGAACGCAGTTCGAATTAAACCAAGCAGAGGCTAGAGCACACATATTAGAAGGTTTAAAAATTGCCCTAGACAACATTGATGCTGTTATAGAGTTAATAAAGGCAAGTAAGAACCCAGAGGCAGCCAAAGAGGGCCTGATGAACAACTTTAATTTGTCTGAAAAACAAGCCCAGGCAATCCTTGAAATGAGACTTCAAAGACTAACGGGTTTAGAGGTTAATAAAATATTAGAAGAATACAAAGAATTAATAAAGCTAATTGCCCATTTAAAAAGTATTCTTGAAAATAAAAACCAACGCATGGATATAATTAAAAGTGAGCTTCTAGAAGTTAGGGAAAACTACGGGGATGAGAGAAGAACGGAGATTATACCTGTTGTTGCAGACTTCTCTATGGAAGATATGATTGCAGAAGAAGAAGTTGTTATCACTATTACTCACCAAGGTTATATAAAAAGAACAGCTTTAAATACATATAAAACACAGAGACGCGGTGGAAGAGGTGTTCAGGGGGCTGGTAGTAAAGAGGAGGATTTTGTAGAGCACCTTTTTATAGCAAATACGCATAATTATATGTTGTTTTTTACTGACCGAGGAAAGTGTTTTTGGTTAAAGGTTTACGATATTCCTCAAGGTGGAAGAGCAACCAGGGGTCGAGCCATTGTTAATCTTATTGGTTGTGACCCAACAGAAAGAGTAGAGGCTTTTGTAAGTGTGAGTGAATTTAAAGACGACCATTTTATCGTTATGGCAACTAAAAAAGGTGTTGTTAAAAAGACAGTTCTTTCTGCGTATGGTAAGCCAAGAAAAGGCGGTATTTATGCTATAGAAATCCGTGAAGACGATCAATTAATTGAGGCGCGGATTACTAATGGAGAGCACGATATTTTACTTGGAACCCACGAAGGTAAGTCTATTCGTTTTTCAGAAACAGGGGTAAGACCAAGTGGTAGAAAAACAATGGGTGTTCGTGGAATTAAATTGAGCTCTAAAGATGATTATGTTGTTGGTATGTTGGTCGTTAAAAGAGAGGGGACAATTCTTGTTGCAACGGAAAAAGGGTATGGGAAAAGGACAGATGTTATTCAGTATCGTACCCAAACGCGTGGAGGAAAGGGTGTCCTTACCATGAGGTGTACCGACAAAACTGGAAAAATGGTTAAGATAATGGAAGTTGTTGATTCTGATGACTTGATTGTAATCACTGATGCTGGTGTTTTAATGCGCCAACCCGTGGGCGCAATAAGAACCATTGGTCGTGTTACACAAGGGGTTCGCTTGGTTAAGTTAGATGACGGCAGTATAATTTCATCAATAACAAGGGTAATGCAAGAAGCAGAAAAAGCAGAAGAAATAGATAAAGATGAAAAAGATGCGCAAATTGAAATAAACCTTGGAGAAAGTGATAATAAAAACGAAGGATAAAATTGGCTCTTGATCAAAATGTGAGGTTGGTTTTTGATAAAATCAATAATGCAAAAAAAAGATCGCCACACAATCAAAATGTAGAGTTAATCGCAGCAACCAAAACAAGGGATGTTGTTCAAATTCAAACTTGTTACGAGTTAGGAATTTTAAGTATTGGTGAAAACAGGATTCAAGAAGCAGAAAAAAAACTTAAGGAGCTACCAAGTTTTAATTCTATAAAGAAAAGGTTTATTGGTCATTTACAAACCAATAAAGTAAACAAATGTTTGCGTCTGTTTGACACCATTGATAGCGTCGACACCTTAAAATTAGCAGAAAAAATAAATTCATCCTCTCAGCCCCAAAACACAGAGTGCCTTATTGAAATAAACACAAGCGGCGAATTACAAAAAAAGGGGTTTAAACCAAAACTTTCAAAAGAATTAATGTCTTGCTTTTCTTTGGAAAACTTAAATATTGTTGGGTTAATGACGATAGGCCCACACACTACTAGCGAAAAAGAAATACGAGATTCTTTCCAAACGCTTAGAGTTTTTAAAGATCAAATAAATCAAGAATTTGGTGAAAACAAATTAACCGAGTTATCCATGGGAATGAGTAACGACTTTGAACTTGGTATTGAAGAGGGTTCAACAATGGTAAGAGTTGGAACTGGCATTTTTGGGCCTAGAAATTATTAAATAGTTGAACATCCATTATTATAACAACCAGTTAAGTAAGTTCAACATAGATCAAAAATTGGATTTAAAATTTTTTAATCACAATATTGGTATAAAGAATAACAATGTGTTTATTGTTCCAAATCAATTTAATGAAACATCAATATCTCCAACTGAGTTTTTAGGACTAAAAAACAAATACCAAATAAAAACGGTGAACATGTATGACCGCACACTTGGAATTAAAGAAAAATCTATAATTATAGATCATGTTAATAGGTCAGGGGTGTTTTACTTAAAGGGAAACACACCACATAAACAGCGACCAATGTTTCCAGACATGTCTTATGTTTATGAAAAAGAATCCCCACTAAAGAGCATTATAGTGCAAACATTGGGTTATAGTAGGTTTAAAAAAGTTAAACTTGAAGAACGGGTATTTTTTTCTGAAGCAGCAGCAATTATAGCTACTATTTGGCATTATGTTGGTGTTAGTGTTCGCGGTATTGCAATTCCGACTAAATAAGTACAGTCTTAAAACCGATTAGACCTAATAAACCAAAACGGTTCATAAATTGGTCTTGTTATTGAAGACCCAACTATTGCGCCATAAATCCAAGTTGCAACCCAAACAGCAAAAACAAAAGGAACGATAACATTAATTATAAGTTCTAAAACTGCAAAAACCAGAACAACAGAAAAAGGTAATATCACAATAATTGACAATAACGGATACTCTAACATTAGACTTCTTAATTTATTCATACTATAATATATCAATTTTCATTCCGAGGATGATATATTGACAAAATGACAAATATTATATTTTTTGCGCAATTTTAGCACCAAGAGAAATATTGTTTAATGCTAACCTCATGTTTGTCTCTAAGCTTTTATTTTCAGTTTTTTGTGCTATTGTTTTTAATAGGTGTGGAGTTGTATCCTTACCAGTGATTCCCATGCTTTCCATTTCAACAATAGAACTAGAGATTATGCTATCCATTTCTTGATAAGGTATTTCGTGTTTCTTTGGAACTGGATTAAGAACCAAAATAGAGGAGCTTAACTTGGCCTCTTTGTTCAGTTTAAACAGTCCAGCAACCTTTTTAGCGCTTTTATAACTGTGTTGAAGTTTTATATCAGAATTTGAAGTGTAAAAAAGAGGAAAACAATCTGTTTTATATCCAATAGTTGTGACGCCAAAAGTTTCTAATGCCTCAGCTGTTTTATCCACATCTAAGAAAGATTTTACGCCAGAGCAAACAACAACAATTGGTGTTTCGCTTAGAGAAATGATATCCTGTGACATATCTAGAGATTTATCATATCCCCTATGAACACCTCCTATACCGCCAGTTGAAAAAACTTTTATACCAGCATTAAAAGCAATATGAGAGGTGCTGCTAACAGTCGTTGCACCAGAGTACTTTTTCTCTAAACAAACACCAATTTCTCTTTTTGATATTTTTTTAACAGACTTATCTGTCGCAATAAGCATCAACTCTTTTTCATCCAAGCCAATATGAATTTCTCCTTTGATAATAGCTATTGTTGCGGGAACAACGCCTAGATCTAAACATGTTTTTTCTGCTTTGTTTTGGAATTGAATGTTTTGAGGAAATGGCATGCCACTAGATATAATAGTAGACTCTAAAGCTAAAATCGGCTTGTTGTTATTAATCGCGTCTTTTACTTGCTTAGATAAAGTAAATTTCATATTCAAAAATACGTATATTGAATGAACCAAAAAGAAAAAACGCTATATGAGTAAAGAAATAATTTTAAAAAAAATAAACTCTAAAAGCGTTGGGGCTCCAACGCGCTCAGTAATTGGGCAAGACAACAACAACCATCTTTATATAATTAAAAACATTAAGTCGCGAATTATTATGAAAGATGGCCATAAAATAGTAGAGGCAGTAAAACAAGTTAAAAATAAAACCAACAGCAGTGTTTCACTAGCGACAACAGCTCCTGTTTGCAGTAAAACAACAAGGTTTTTAAATGAAAACGATATAAAAATAATTTTTGATTACGTTATAAAGTAAATAGTGATCAACAAATTTATATACCCACAAGACCGGAAAATATTCAATGCTGTCTGGTTACTAGCCTTCCCTGTAATTATTAGCAATCTTAGCCGCGTCATTATGAGTCTTGTTGATGTTGCAATGGTTGGCCATTTAGGCCCAGAAGCATTAGCTGCAACAGGCATGGGTGGTATGTTGGCATGGGGGGCACTTAGTATTGTGCTTGGTATAAGAACTTCGGTTCAGACAATTACATCAAGACGACTGGGTCAAAAAAAGACAAAGGAATGTATTAATGCTCTAATTAATGGTTTTATTTTGGCATCTGTTTATGCTCTACCAATTTCAATATTGGGTTATTCATATGGTTATTTAATTATACCGCTTTTTATAGATGATACTTTAACAACACCAATTGCAACAAGTTATTTTAGTATATCTTCAATAGGAATTTTTTTTAATGCGTTGAGTTTTGTTTTTCAGGGTTTTTACACCGGCATTGAAAAAACAAAAATCCATTTAAACGTAACAATTGTTAGCAATGTGATCAACGCATATCTAAATGCTGGACTCATTTATGGAAAGCAAGGCTTAGTAAACGTTCTTGGTTTAGAAAAAATCTCTTTCTTTGATTTTTCTAACTTTTGGTTTTGGGCAGACTTTGATGGTATGGGTGTTAGTGGCGCAGCAATTGGAACACTTATATCTTCAATTTGGATGATGCTTCATTATTTTTATTATTTAAACAAACAAGACGTTGTTAAACAAAACAAAGGTTTTTTAAGCACTGGTATCAACGTTATAATGTTGAAAAAACAAGTTTCGTTATCTTTTCCGATGGGAATTCAAGAAATGATGATAGCAATTGGGTATTCAATTTTTTATAAAATCATGTCAATTATTGGGATAGTTGAGTTAGCCACAACTCAGCTTCTTTTTACGATTATGCATGCATCGTTTATGCCAGCAATGGGCGTTGGACAAGCGTGCGCAACGCTTGTTGGTAAACATATGGGTTCTAAAGAAATAGAAAAATCTGAACAAAGTATTAAAGAGTCATTGCGTATTGCTGAGTATATAATGGGAACAATGGGCTTGTTTTTTATTTTTTTCTCAAAACCCATTCTTATGATTTTCACCACAGATCCAGATATTATCAAATTAGGTGTTTGGGGCCTTCGCTTAATAGGGTTTCTTCAATTTATTGATGCTGTTTGTTTTACACTTTTTTTGGCGTTAACTGGTGCAGGCAACACTCTTTTCCCTGCATTAGTGGAGTCTTCTTTGATCTGGGGGTTTATGTTGCCAGCAAGCTACTACGCGGGGGTAGTTTTAAGCATAGGTTTTAAAGCTCCATTTGTTGCTTTTGCTGTATATTTATTTCTAATGGCGTTTATCCTTTCAATAAAAGTTGCTAAAGGAGATTGGAAAGAAATAGAAGTCTAATAGATATTTGTATTAAATTTAGGATCTATAAAACAATATTATTTTGTCACAAAACTATAAAGATACAGACCCACAAGAAACGCAAGAGTGGCTTGAATCAATTGATGATGCTCTTGAAGAACACGGGTACGACAGAACAAGGTTCTTATTAGAAGAGCTTATAGACTATGCACAAACTAAAGGTGCTAGACTACCGTTTAATACTAACACACCATTTATAAACACAATTCAACCCAAGGATGAACCAGAGTATCCAGGTGACCAAGATATTGAGAGAAGAATTAAGTCAATAATTCGCTGGAATGCTATGGCTATGGTCGTTCGTGCAAACACAAACACTCCAGGCATTGGTGGTCATATATCCACATATGCTTCTTCGGCAAATTTATATGAAGTAGCTTTTAATCACTTTTTTAAAGGCCCTGATCACCCAAGCGGGGGTGACCTTGTTTTTTTTCAGGGTCATGGCTCCCCAGGTCAGTATTCCAGGGCATATCTTGAGGGTCGCTTAACCGAAGAAAACTTAGAAAGTTTTCGTAGAGAGCTAACCCCAGGGGGCCTATCTTCATACCCACACCCCTACTTAATGCCAGATTTTTGGCAGTTTGCCACTGTGTCAATGGGCCTTGGTCCAATTATGGCTATCTATCAAGCAAGGTTTTTAAGTTACATTACCGATAGAGGAATATATAAGAAATCTGATAGAAAGGTTTGGGCATTTCTTGGGGATGGTGAGATGGATGAGCCTGAATCAAAAGGTGCATTAACCCTTGCTTCGAAAGAGGAGTTAGATAACCTTATTTTTGTTGTTAACTGCAATCTGCAAAGACTTGATGGACCTGTTCGCGGTAATACAAAAGTTATTCAAGAGTTAGAGGGTGCATTTAGAGGGGCTGGTTGGAATGTAATTAAGGTGGTTTGGGGTTCTGATTGGGATGAGTTAATTGAGAAGGACAGCTCTGGTAAGCTTCTGCAGAGAATGGACGAAGTAATTGATGGTGATCTTTTAAAATATGTTGTAGAAGGTGGTGCATATTTTAGAGAACATTTTTTTGGGAAGTACCCAGAAACACTAGAGCTTGTTTCTCACATTAGTGATGATGAACTTATTAAAATGAAGCTTGGTGGTCATGATCCAGTTAAAATGTATGCTGCATATAAAGAAGCTACTGAACATAAAGGACGACCAACTGTCATACTCGCGAGAACTATTAAGGGATATGGAATGGGTTCTGCTGGCGAAGGAAGAAATATTACGCACAACCAGAAAAAACTCAACGAAGATGAGCTTTTATATTTTAGAGATCGGTTTAGTGTTAAACTTTCAGATAAAGAAGCCGTTAAGGCTCCATTTTTTAAACCAAAAGCAAACAGCAAAGAAATAAAATATCTTAAACAAAGAAGAGAAGAGCTTGGTGGTTACCTTCCAAGTAGGGTAGTCAAAAACAAGAAAATGAATCCTCCCGATATAAAGATATTTCAAGAACTTTTAGATGGCACTGGTGATAGATCAATATCCACCACGATGGCTTTTGTTAGATTGTTAACAATTATATGTAGAGATAAAGAAGTTGGAAAATATGTTGTACCAATAATTCCAGATGAAGCTCGCACTTTTGGTATGGACCCTCTTTTTAGGCAGTTAGGTATTTATGCTCATAAAGGTCAGCTTTATGACCCTGTTGATTCAGATCAGTTTTTATATTATAAGGAAGCTATTAATGGTCAAATTTTTGAAGAGGGAATAAACGAGGCTGGGGCAATATCTTCCTTCATCGCTGCGGGAATGTCATATCAAACCACCGGTGAAAATATGATTCCATTTTATATTTATTATTCTATGTTTGGTTTTCAACGGGTTTGGGATTTTATTTGGGCTGCTGGTGACATGCGCGCCAGGGGTTTTTTGCTTGGCGGTACGGCAGGAAGAACAACGCTTAATGGTGAAGGATTACAACATCAAGATGGCCATAGCCACTTAGCTGCGGCTGTTACCCCAAATGTTAAAGCCTATGATCTAGCTTATGCGTATGAAATTGCTGTTGTTGTGCGACATGGAATAAAGGAAATGTTTTTTGACCAAAAGGATGTTATTTATTATTTAACACTGGAAAATGAAAATTATGTACACCCACCAATGCCAAATGGAGTCGAAGAAGATATAATTAAAGGAATGTATAAACTGCATTCAACAAAAAAACCTAAAGTTAGACTTCTTGGAAGCGGCCCTTTATTAAATGAGGTCATTGAAGCTGCAAAAATTTTAAAAGAAGAGTGGGATATTGATCCAGGAATTTGGAATGTTACATCATTTACAGAGTTAAGAAGAGAAGCCGAAGAAGTAGAAAGGTGGAATATTATTAATCCAACCAAGAAGGCTAAAAGATCTCATATTGAAAAATCATTAAACAACAATTCTGTTCCTACTATTGCAGTTTCTGATTATGTTAAAATGTCTTCCGAGCAAATTTCACCCTATGTGTCTGGTTCTTTTTACTCTTTAGGAACAGACGGTTTTGGTCGTAGTGATACTAGAGAAAATTTAAGGCACTTTTTTGAAGTAGATCGATATTACATTGTGTTAACTGCTATTAGGGCTTTGGCAGATCAAGGAGATTTAGAAATGAAAGTGGTTAATGATGTAATAAAGAAATATAACATTGACCCAAATAAACCTAACCCAATAAAAGTATAAAATGTTAAAAGAAATATTACTACCTGATTTAGGCGAAGGAATTGATTCTGCAGATGTAAGTGAAATTCTAATTAACCCTGGCGATTCTGTATCTATTGATGATATTATTTTGGTTTTAGAGTCAGATAAAGCCAGTATGGAAATACCTGCAGAAGATGCGGGGGTAGTTAAAGAAGTATTTGTTAATGCAGGAGATGAGGTTAAAACAGGGGCCCCGTTGATTTCTATTGAAGTTTCATCTGGCTCTACTGAAGAAAGTAAACCAGAACCAAAAGAGGAAGAACTAAAAAAAGAAGATATAGAAACAAAGATAGAAACAAAAGCACCAGAAATTAAATCTGAAAACATATCTTCTGATAAAACTTTTGCAAGTCCTGGAGTGCGAAGACTCGCCAGAGAATTAGATATTGATTTAACAACTGTAAATGCTACTGGTCCTAAGGGAAGAATTACAAAAGACGATCTACATGGTTTTATTAAGCAAAAAATGGCTCAAGGTGGTTCAGTTGGAGCAGTTTCTTTACCAAAAATTGATTTTTCTCAGTGGGGAAGTATTGATGAACAACCGTTAACCAAGATTCAAAAAATTACTGGAGACAGGCTACAACAGGCGTGGCAAACTATACCTCACGTCACTCAATTTGATGAAGCAGATATTTCAGTTTTAAATAAGAAAAGAATAGAGCTTAAAAAAGAAGGTGAAAAGAAGAATATTAAAGTCACTTTTTTACCTTTTATAATTAAGGCGGTTATAAAGTCACTTAAAGAGTTTCCAAGGTTTAATAGTTCATTAGACCACTTGGGTGAAAACCTGGTTTTAAAGAACTATTATAATATTGGGATTGCTGTTGATACACCTACGGGCCT
>JAYPIC010000019.1:0-27886 GCA_038127595.1 bacterium
CAGTATCACCTTGGCTATAATTGGGCGTCATGAACCTAGGGTCAATAAACCCTCTTAAAAAAGGATTATCCCTACCATGAAGTGCCCATAAAACAGAACTATTACTACTCAAACTATAAAGCTGATCATATATTGTCTCTAGTGTATCTCTCACTCCAGTTGGCAATGTTATAAATGAGTTTGTTTGAAAGAAAGAATCAATCTTTGTTTTTGCATTTTGGTGATAATTAATGATACCGTCTGCACCATAAACGCGATCTATCGTAGCAGAATTACTATATTTCTCATTTAAAGAACCAATAGTTGGTACTTCTATACTTAACATTATATCATTGGAAATTCCATAATCTATTTTAATACTCCTGCCTGATTCATCTTGTTTTCTTTCTTCTGATAATAAGCCATTTGAAATAACAGATCTTGAAGTATCAACATAACCTGCATCAAATATTGGCAAATTTGTTCCATAATTTGAATTAAACTCATTAAGAAAAGATCCAATTGTAACAAACTGACTTAATTGGTTTGAGCCAATATGATATAAATCATTTGAGCTAGTATATGCTCCAAAATCATTTTTTATGGTATTGTCAAAATATGCTTTACTAATGCCATGAATACCAAACTGTTGTTCATTTGAGATCATGCTACTTGAGCTATTATAATTCTGCACTGAAATTCTAAATATATTAGCTGGTACTGTAGGTAATACCTGACCATAGGTAAATGATACTAGAATAATTAGAAGCGTATAAATCAAATTTAGTATAACAAAAACTTTTTTCTAAACTTACTGAATTCTATTTCATCATGCATGTATTGAGGAGATAAATATGATGGTGGTTTTTTTTGGGCTACAAATAATCTTAATTGATTGGACCCATACAGTTTATCTAAATAACCATGTGGGGCCCATTGAAACTCTCTAGGGTGTAACCTCTCAATCAATGTAATAATCGTAGTAGCAACCTCAACTGGCTTAACTACATATTTATCTTCAACAATTATTTTTATTCCACTACAAAACCTATTTATGTACTTTGGAATAATTTTGTTATAGATAGTCCCTTGCGGCTTATATTCAATTTCCTCAAACCTAACTCCAGATAGCTCAAGCATGTCTAATTTTTCTTTAAAAAACCCAGTAGCTAACCAAGGAGCTCCAAAAATTAAATAAGGATGATCTGTTCCAATGCCAATGTTCAAGTTCGTCCCGCGCATTAAATCCATGCCTGAATACATTATTAAAGCATCAATATTATTAATAAAAGGAGTTGGATTTTTCCAGGGTAATTTGGTATCGTTCAAATACTGGGACCTACCCCAGTTGACAGCAGGAATGATATTAAGGTCCACTCTCAAAAGATCTTTTGCCCAGCCCATTTCATTTACCATCAATAAGATCTCACCTATTGTCATGCCATGCCTAATAGGCAAAAGATGATAGGCTTCAAATGATTGATAACTCGTTCTTGGAAGTGGGCCCTCAATTTTTAATCCACCAATGGGGTTTGGTCTATCCAGAACAAGAATTGGAATTTTATGTCTGCTCGCTGATTCAAATAATTTTGTAATTGAAGCAATGAAGGTTGAATATCTTGAACCTGTATCCTGAATATCTATCACAATTAAATCCAATTCCTTTAAAATCCAGTCTGGTGGATATAAACTTCTTTTTAATAAATTAAAAATCTTTGCTCCTGATATAGGATCTGTTCTATTACCACCACTTAACTTCGCCCTACTATCATCTACTCCCCAAATTCCATATTCAGGTTCAAAGATTGCTTTCACATCTATACTTTTATCTTTACCAATTAAATCTAAAATATGATTATCATTCCTGTTTACAGCTGTTTGATTGCAAAAAATACCAATGCTTTTATTCCTTATATGTTTGTAATCCATTTGTTCTAAGATATCTAAACCTGTATATACATGATTGAAAAATGAAAGGTCTGGAACTTCTATGATTTTTGAATACTCAAACTCACTGCGCTGGGCCTGAGCAACATTGAAACAATTATTAATTAAAAGATATAATAAAAATATTTTTACTATTTTGTTAATGATACATTATCCTTCTTTATAAGTAGCAATCCAAAACAAACAATTAAACCATTTATTAATAAAATTTCAAATCCAATAGAGAAATTCTTTTGAATGAAATAGCTTAAAATTGGAGCGATAATTGCAACGTATGGTACAAATTTATCATGAACTTTATATGAGGTAAATAATCCAAAAAAATACAAGCCTAAGAGAGGCCCATATGTAAATCCAGCCACACTGAAAATAGCACTTATAATACTTTGGTCATTTATGAAGTCTAATAATACTATAACCGAAAAAATTAAAACTGAAAATGATAAATGAACATATTTCCTTTTAATAATGCTCAATTTATCTTGAACATTAATATTTAATATGTCCACGCAAAAGGATGTAGTTAACGATGTTAAAGCAGAATCCGCGCTAGAATATGCAGCTGCTATTAAACCTAAAATAAAAATTATAATTAAGGGGAAACCCAGAGTTTCGCTTAATACAACAGCTGGAAAGAGATCATCTGGCTTAGAGAAAATAATCCCGTGCTTACCAGCAACAGTGTATAGTAACGCTCCCAGACATAAAAACATCAGATTTACAAAAATCAAACTTATGCTGAAATAAAGCATATTTTTTTGAGCTTCACCAATGTTTTTGCAGCTAAGATTTTTTTGCATCATATCTTGATCAAGACCAGTCATGACAATAGCGATAAATGCTCCAGTAAAAAACCGTTTTAAGAAATGTTGGTCTCCTTCCCAAAAGAATATTTTTGAATATTCACTTTCAGCGATAAATGGAATGATATTTGTAAAACCTAAACCAAGATCTCTGGATATTAAATACACAGAAATAAGTAATGCTAAAAGCATAAAAAATGTTTGTAATGTATCTGTCCATATTATTGTTTTAATTCCGCCGCGAAAGGTATAAAACCATATTAAGATTATGGTGACTAATACTGTTAGAAAAAAAGGAGTTCCTAGGTCTTCAAATATGCTTAGATGCAAAACCCTAGCTACGATGTATAATCTAAATGAAGCACCAATTGTTCTTGAAAGGATAAAAAATAATGAACCTGTTTTGTATGAAAAGAATCCGAACCTATCATATAAATACGTGTAGATAGATGTAAGATTCAATTTGTAATACAATGGCATTAAGACAAGTCCTATAAAGGCATAACCTAATAGGTACCCTAGTACCATCTGCATGTAACTAAATTGACTTGATGCAACCCATCCAGGAACAGATATGAACGTAACACCTGAGAGCGAGGTGCCGATCATTCCAAAAGCAACTATGTACCAAGGAGATTCCTTATTACCTAAAAAGAACGATTCATTTCCATCATTTTTTCCTGTCAACAGAGAGATTACTGAAAGAAATAAAAAGTATACTATAATACATAGTATTATATAAATGGAATTCATAGACGATAGTAAAATTAATTATTGAAGTAATTCAATATAATATGTTTCATTTTATGAAATAAATTTTTTCTTGCATCAATGAAAATATTTAACCATTTTTAAAGCATGTCAAATAAAAAAGAATCTGGAGGCGGTTTCGATAAAACAACTGATTTCAAATGGTTTGGAATCGGTTTACTTGTTTTTGTATTGATTTGGGCAATGCCAACACCTGAATCCATGACCGCAAAAGCGCAGGATTTATTTAGTGAATTAAGTGCAGAAGAAATTTCAAACAAAGCATTTAATATGAAAATAATAATTGCTTTGCTTGGATGCTGTACAGTGTTTTTCGCAACAGAAGCGTTACCTATGCCTGCTGTTGCACTTTTCATTGGATTAGTTCAATTATTTTTTGGAATTACTGAACCTAAAAATGTTGTAGCAACATATGCCCACGATGCTGTCTGGTTCATAGCTGGATCTCTAGCTATGGGGGCAACAATGGTCAAATATGGGCTAGATAAGCGCATTGGTATGCTAGTTATGAATTTAGCAGGAACTAAAGTTAGGAATATCGTTCTGGGAATTTTGGTTGGCACAGCTATACCATCTGCATTTATAAGCGAAGCCTCTATCGCTCCTATGTTTTTACCAATTGCAATGGCACTTTACACGTTAACTAGTAAAAAAATTGGAGACGCAACCCAACTTGGTAAATTACTAATGATGTCGATCGCTATAGGCTGTATGGTTGGAGCGCCGATGAGTCCTACCGGAGGTGCTAGAAATGCCATAATGATTGGTTTTCTTGGTAATCTAGGTCCAGAATATGAAATAAGTTTTATGCAATGGATGATACTAGGTTCTTTCTACACGGTATTCCTTGGTTTATTTTTTGCATTTCTATTACCTTTCTTATATAAACCAGAAGTAGATGATCTTTCAGATGCAGTTAATACATTGAGGGAAGATTTGAAAAAACATGGTAAAATGACCCGTGAACAATGGATGGTTGCTGGCATAGCACTATTAATGATCATTGCCTGGATAACAGATAAAGATTTAATCGCTCCGGTGCTTGGATTCCCTCTAGGTTTAGGCGGCGTAGCAATGACAGGAACAGTGTTATTTATGTTGTTAGGTCTAACCTCATGGTCTGATTATGAAAAAAATGTTAGTTGGGGAGTTATTGTACTTTATGCAGGAGCGATAAGCCTTGGTGCTGTATTTAAATCAAGCGGTGCCGCTAAATGGTTAGCAGATAGTTTGATTAATATTTTAACAACATTTAATATTCAAGAAGGTCTTCCTTTGGCAATCCTGGTAGCATTAATTGGAGCTCTAATGACAAATCTAATGAGCGCAGGAGCTACTGTTGCCGTTATTGGACCTGTTGTGCTTGAAATGGCTGTAAGCTCTGGGACTAACCCAATAATTGTTGGTGTCGCGCTTGCCATTTCTACATCTATGGCATTTTGGTTAGTTATCGGAACACCCGCAAGCTCAGTAGTGTATTCTGCTGGACTTTTAGATGCTAAAGATTTTATCAGAATGGCAACTTTTGCCTGGCCAGCTGCATTAGTAATTATCATTGTTATGATAATATTTTACTGGGTTGGACTAGGTATACAACCGATTATGATTGGAGGTTAAATATGGATAGTGGCATAATACTTATCATTGCTCTCATAATAATTGGATTTGCTATTACGTGGAGTAATCAAGGCCAAGTCAAAGAAGTCGAACGTCGTCAGTCTCAATTTGAAAAAGAAAAAAACGAACTAGCTGAGCATGATAATAGAAGTTCAAATGATGTTGATACACAAAGAAATGAAATGTTAAAAACACTTGATGATTCAATTAAGGATAATCCAGAACAATTAGAACGAATTAAACATATTGTAAACGATTGGGCAGATATGAAAATTAAATCGTTTAGAGACAGGCGCTCATGGGTCAGAAACCCAGATGATGACTAGAAAATTAAGTAAATAAGATACTCTCCCCTTTCTTATCTTCCTCCCAAACTTCAAACTTATTCATCATCTTAGAAAAAATTTCTAACGATATTAAGCTTTGTTTCCATTTTGATAGAAAACTAAACCTGTTATTAAAATAACCACTGTCCACATTGGAAAATTGACGAATGAAAGGCATGACAGCAATATCTGCTAGAGATATTGTAGCGCCAAAAAAAAAGGATTTATCTTTAAGTCTATCTTCATAAATATCTAATATTTTTTCACACTCTTTTCTATAATACTCTAATGGATATTCTGGAAAACGAACGTGGTATTTATACTTATCTAACCATTTTTTAAATTTATCATCATTTAGCTTTATCAGATCAACTTGCTCTTCCTTGTGCTTATCAAACCACATTTCTGGATCATTTATAGATAGTGCCCATTTCATAATATCAAAACTTTCATCAATTACATCACCACTTGGCAGCTCTAGTACTGGAACAGTCCCTTTTGGCGACAGTTGATATAATTTTTCGGGCCTATCTTTAAGTAAAATTTCACGATGTTCATAATTTATTTTAGAATAATATAAGGCCATACGAGCTCGCATAGCATATGGGCATCGGCGGAATGAATATAGAATTGGCAATTTCAATTTTTTATAATTTAAAGTTTAGTACTTTTAAAATAGCGTCTTTTATCGACATATTTCTGATTCTTTCTATATTTTATCTGCTCGTCAATTGGTAAGGAGGCTATATTTTTGCACTTTACAGAGCAGCATCCATTTAACTTTTCATCGCATTTTGAACACTGTATAAAGAGAATATGACAAGCATCATTTTTACAATCTTTGTGACTATCAGATTTCTCACCACACAAATGACATGTTGAAATAATATCTTCCGTTACTCTTTCACCAAGCCTAGCATCAAATACAAAATTTTTACCTACAAATTTAGACTCTAAGCCCTCTTTTTTAATATCATGGGCATATTGAATTATACCGCCTTGCAACTGCTTGACATTTTTTATGCCTTCATTAATTAAAAATGAACTAGCTTTTTCACAACGTATACCCCCAGTGCAATAGAGCAATACTTGATGATGCTCTCTACCTTTTAACATTCTCCTTACTTCAGGAAGTAGATCTTTTGATTTTTCAACTTGTGGTATTTCTGCTGAAATGAACTGCCCGACTTCGCTCTCATAAATATTACGCATATCTATAACTGTAGTATTCGAATTCTCAATAGCTTCATTAAATTGCTTTGTATTTAAATGCTCACCAACAACATCCATATTAAACTTATTCTTTGGGATGTTATAAGCAACTATTTCTTTTTTTACTTTCACAATTAACTTATAAAAAGAAATGCCATCATTAATGGCAGTTTTTATATCAACATCATAAAGCAATTTTATACTGCTTATCAATTTTAAAAATAAACCCCAATTTTTATCAGGCACGCTGATTTGAGCATTAATTCCTTCTTCAGCAATATAAACCCTTCCTAAAATTTCAAGATTATCAAATTCTTCATAAATTTTGTCTCTAAATGTTATGGGATCAACAATGGTCACATATTTGTAAAATGAACAGGTTGTCCGATTGAAGTCTTCAGCTTCAAGTTTTTTTACTAATAAATCTTTGCTTTTTTGATTGTACAATTTCTTCAAAATAAATTATTCATCTATATAAATTAATTTTGTTCTTCCTCCGATAGCTGTGAACAAAACATAAGGTGTGCTATTTATCTGATCAGCAATTATCTCAACAGGCAAGTGTCCAATCTGATTTTCACCAAAAAACAAAACATCATCACCTAGCTCTGGAACTACATCGCCAAGATCAATCATCAATTGATCCATGCAAACTCGTCCAGCAATCTTAAATTTTTCCCCATTATAAATCACATATCCATTCTCAAACCATGGCCTGGGGAACCCGTCAGCGAAACCTGTCTGTATTACTGCAATATTTGTATCTGATGCTGTCTTATAGACACCTCCATAACTGACTGGCGTATTTTTTTTGACTTTTCTAACATTTACAATACTACCACAAAAGCTCATAACTGGCTTAATGCCAATATTATCAATTACTTCATTGGAGGGCAATGCACCATATAAAAGCATTCCAACTCTTACCATATTAAAATACGATTTCTCTAAGTTCAATACAGCACCACTATTGGAACAATGAATAAATTTAAATTTTAAACCAAAACTTTCAACTTTTCTAACCACCATTTTAAAATCACTTAACTGTTTTTTTGCATAAGATAAATCACCTTCATCTGCTGTAGCAAAATGTGTGTATACACCCTCAACATAAGGATGTAAAGGTTTACTTAAACTCTCATAAATAGCTTCTGCATCATTGAGGTCAAATCCAAGACGCGTCATTCCTGTGTCAAATTTTAGATGATATTTTGGTGATACTTCATTCTTTAAGTAAAATGATTCAATATGCTCTATATCATCAAAAGATGAAAGGTTGAGAATGATATTTTCCTTATAGGCTAACTCTATGTTATTTTTATTCAATTTGGAAAATACTAATATTTCATTTTTTATTTTTGCTTTACGTAGTTCTAGTGCTTCATCAATTGAAAAAACAGCAAATTGTACATTTTTTATATTTGCGATGGATTTTGCTATTTGGACCGAGCCATGCCCATAACCATTTGCTTTGACTACACAAAGAAGCTTTTTATCTCCAACTGTTTTTTTTATAGCTATAAGGTTTGATCTACACCTATCAAGATTAATATATGCTTTAGGCCCTATAATCTTGTCATTCTTCATGGAAGGAAATAATCTATATTAAATGATTTTTAAACTACAACAGACTTATTGTCTAAGTTTATTTCTAATTAATATTGAATTTAGGCTTAATAATAATAAACCCGTTAAAAAAGGAATGACCGTAAAAACCCAGTTAATAAACCCGCTAAACAAATAAGACTGCATTGATTTGATTACCATAGCTAAAGGGAGTACAGATAGTAAACTTTCCAACGAAGGTGGATAAAAACTAGGGCTGATGATTAATCCACTCCCAAAAAGTAAAAAGAATATGAATGCAAACACTGATATAAGTATTGTAGATAATTTATCCGATAAAATTGCAATTGTTATGAATACATTGGATAAAAGAAATATATAAATACTAAAATAAAATATAAACCCAATAGTTTTGATAAATCCAAAAGGATAAGGAATTAATGTAGAAAATAAAATAATGGACACTAAACCAAAAATTAAACTTTCAACAACTGAGACGATAGAAAAACTCAATATCATGTAACGTTTCGAATGCGGAGATAAGGATAAATAGGATAATACTTTCTTATGAACTCTTAAATCGAATACATCTCGAAAAATTGATGGTAATATGCATAATCCAGTTACCAAAAATATCATACTCGGATAGATCCATACATCAAACTCAATATCATATAATCCAATTGAAGGTACTTTCCTAAGCGCTAAATTTGTAAAAATAAAAATACTTAATGGGAACAAAAACAGAATGACAACACTGGTTGTTAAATTATTTCCTAACAGCCAAACCCTCCTTAATAACATTGCTCTGATCAATCCAAACCTCCACCTGCAAATTCAGAATCCATTAAGTCACCAAGACCAAGTTTTTTTACATTTAGATCAATCATATAATTTTCTGATGCCGCCCTGACTATGTCGAAAAACACATTCCTTTCACGACCATAAAAATGAAAAATATTATTAATTCTGCTTGGAGAGACTACAGTCGCTATGTTAATTAATGAGTTGTATAGTTCATCACTCAAATTTTCAAATTCTATCTGAAATTGATGATAATCTAGAGTACTCTCCAGTAATTTATCCAAATTACCATCCATTATTATCCTACCATCTTTAAAAACAAGTATTCTATCATGAGCTTGCTCAACTTCTAGTAAGGAATTACTAACATAAATAATCGATTTTTCACCCTTAATTTTTTTTAATAAATCCCAGGTTAGTCTTGATGATGGAGCATCCATAAAACCAGTAGGCTCGTCTAAAATTAAAATCTCCGGATCATGAATTAGTGCTCTGACAAGCATTGCTCTTTTCTGAATTCCATATGAGACATTTGAGGATATTTCATGCAAAAAATCTTCAATTCCTAATATTTTAGAAAAAGATTGTAATTTTGAACGATAATCATGATCACTCACATTATATAATAATGCAGAAAATCTAATGTTTTGCTCTATAGTTAGCCAAGGATCTAAGTCAGTCTCATTTGGTACAAAACCAACTAGGCGTCGGGTTTTTCTTTTACGCTTTTGCATATCCAGGCCATGAATGAATATACTACCATAATCTGGCCTTTCAGTTCCAGAAAGTAATCTCAAAAGTGTAGATTTCCCAGTATCATTAGCACCTATGATTGCAACTAAAGAACCTCTCTCTATTCCAAAGGTTAATCCAGCCACAATTGTTTTATCATCAATTTTTTTGCCGACTTTTTTTAAAGTAATACTTGCTTCCATTACATATCCTTAATGTGCTTCAAACCAATCTTTTCCAAAACCATAATCTACAATTATTGGAACTTTAAGACTCATCGCATTCTCCATAGATTTTTTTACCATTGATATTAGATGTTCTTTCTCATCAAGAGGATATTCAAATAATAGTTCATCATGAATCTGTAATATCATTTTAGAGTTTAATTTATCATTTTCTATATTTTTTTGAATATCAATCATTGCAATTTTAATCAATTCAGCTGCTGATCCTTGAATCGGCATATTAATTGCTACTCTCTCTGCGGCTTGTTTTTTAAGTGCATTTTCACTATTTACATCCCATACATATCTTCTTCTTCCTAAAATAGTTTCAACATAATTATCAGACCTTGCCTTTGAAAGTGTATCATCAATGTAATTTTGGATACCAGAATATTGAATGAAATACTGCTTTATAATTTCTTGAGCCGCTTTTCTAGATATTCCAAGCTCTTGACTTATTCTAAATGGCCCAGCTCCGTACATAATACCAAAATTAATAACTTTTGCTGTTCTTCTCATTTCAGGCTGAACATCATCCAATGGTACATTATATATTAAGCTAGCAGTACGATCATGAATATCAAGATTATCTTTAAAAGCTTTACATAATTCTTTATCTTCTGATAAATGGGCCATTATCCTTAATTCAATTTGTGAATAATCTGCAGAAAAAATTCCCCAATTTTTTTGTTGAGCTATAAATGATTTTCTGATCTCTCTTCCATCGACAGTGCGTATGGGTATGTTCTGAAAATTTGGCCCTGTACTTGATAACCTACCAGTTGCTGCTATCGTTTGATTAAATGTGGAATGAATCCTTTTTGTATTTTTATTTATCGATTCAGGTAAAGCATCGATGTAAGTATTTTTTAATTTATTTAGCTTGCGATAAGACAGTATCAGTTCAGGAAGCTCATGCTCATTTACAAGTTCTTTTAATACATTTTCAGCAGTAGACCTTTTCTTTATTTGAGTAAGTTTTAAATCGTCAAATAATATTTTGGCAAGCTGTTGTGTTGAATTAATATTAAACTCTTCTTCAGCCATATTATAAATCTCCTTTACAAGCAGATCCAATCTCTCACCAATATTTAAAGACATTTCATTTAATAAATCTTCATCTACATAAACACCTTCGTTTTCCATTTTCATTAAAACATCTATTAATGGCATTTCAATATCAGAGAAAAAATTTAATTGACCATTTTCTTCAAGCTTGGGTGCAAAAATTTCAGCTAGTTGAAAGACAATGTCTGCATCTTCAGCTGCGTAGTATGATATTTTATCTAATGGCACAAGATCCATAGTTATTTGATCTTTACCTTTACCAATAAGATCTTCAATAGGAACCATATTGTAATTTAAAAATTCAATGCTCAGCGCATCTAATTTATAGGATTTAGCAGCAGGATTTAAGATATGCGCTGCTATCATAGTGTCTAAAAATATATTAGATACTTTTACACCATGCCTGTATAGAATCAAGGCATCATATTTTATATTTTGTCCAACCTTCCTGATATCATTTTTTTCAAGAAATTCTTTCATTACACTTAAAGTAACTTCGAGGTCATTATCACCAAAATTATTTTTCTTTTTTTCAGGATAAAGTATGGGTATGTAAAAAGCAGAGTCTTTGTTATATGATAAACTTATACCAACTATTTCTGCAAGCATTGGGTTTACAGAGGTCGTCTCTAGATCAATAGACACATATTTGGCATTCTTTAGTTCATCAACCATCTTTTTCAAAGCTTTAAGATCTAATATAGTCTGGTAATTTTTTTCTTCCTTTTTTGTAATCGTTTCAGGTGCATCAATAGCAAGATATTTCAATAATGCGTAAAATTCTAATTCTTCAAATTTTTTCCCTAATGCCTCTTGATCAAAAGATTTCAATAAAAAATTTTCAACATTAGTATCCACATCAACGTCCTTGATAATTGTTACTAATTCTTTACTCAAAAAAGCTTTATCTCTGCCATTCATTAGACCGTTATGAACTCGCTTATTTGATATTTTTGAAGCGTTATCTAAAACAGATTCAATGTTATCATATTCTTTCAACAATTTAACAGCTGTTTTAACGCCAACACCTGCTACACCTGGAACATTATCCGAGGAATCACCCATTAGGGCTAATAAATCAATTATTTTCTCTGGAGGTAATCCCCATTTTTTAATAACACCATCTTTATCATATATATCGGGAGCAGAATTTCTTTTACCAGGGGTGTAAAGAAAAATTTTATCATTAATAAGCTGCATGAAATCTTTATCACCGCTTACTATATATGATTGAATTTTTTTATCTAAAACAGATTCAGTTACAGTACCAATAATATCATCCGCTTCATAACCTGGCTTTCTTAAAACTGGGATATTCATTCCATCTAGCAATTCCCACAAATGAGGAATTTGCTTTTGTAATTCCTCAGGCATCTCAGGTCGATTAGCTTTATAATCAGAATAGATTTTATGACGAAAGGTCTTTTCCTTCGAATCAAAAGCACAAACTAAATAGTCAGGGTTTTCATCTTTGATAATCTTAATTAATTGGTTTGTAAAACCAAATAAAGCACTGGTATGAAACCCATAGCTAGTAATAAGAGGATTTCGAATTAATGCATAATGGGCTCTATACAATATAGCATAACCGTCTATGATAAAAAGTTTTTTCAATTTTTGTTTCATTTTCGAATCAAAAAATTACTTAAGCCATCTTTTATGAACATGAAGTTTTTATAAATAAAAAAGCCCCATAAAAATGGGGCTTTTCCTATAATTTAGAACCTTATGAGTTGATGATTACATCATACCGCCCATGCCGCCCATGCCGCCCATATCACCACCTGGTGGCATTGGTGGCATCTTATCATCTTCCGGAATCTCGGTTATCGCAGCTTCCGTTGTTAGGATCATACCTGCAATAGAAGCAGCATTCTGTACTGCAACCCTTGCAACTTTTGTAGGATCGATGATACCTGCTTCAAACATTTTAACATATTCATCATTTCTAGCATCATATCCGTTATCAGCTTTTTTATCTTTAATGTTCTGCACAACAATTGATGCTTCAACTCCAGCATTAGCACATATTTGTCTAACCGGTGCCTCTAGAGCGCGCTTAACAATATCAACACCAACTTGCTGATCATCGTCAACTTTTACCTTATCTAAAGCTGAAACCGCACGAAGTAGCGCTACTCCGCCTCCAGGAATGATACCTTCCTCAACAGCAGCTCTAGTAGCATGTAATGCATCTTCTACCCTTGCTTTTTTCTCTTTCATTTCAACTTCAGTTGCAGCACCAACGTTTATTACTGCTACACCGCCTGAAAGCTTCGCTAGACGCTCTTGCAATTTCTCACGGTCATAATCAGAGGTTGTTTTTTCTATTTGAACCTTAATTTCATTTATTCTAGCCGTGATCGCATCAGATGATCCACTTCCATCAACAATAGTTGTGTTATCTTTATCTGAAATTACTCTTTTTGCTGTACCAAGATATTCTATAGAGGCATTATCTAACTTATAACCAGCTTCTTCAGATATTACTGTTGCACCAGTGAGCACCGCAATGTCCTCAAGCATTGCTTTTCTTCGATCGCCGAAACCTGGAGCCTTAACTGCAAGAACTTTAAAAGTTCCTCTTAGCTTATTTACAACTAGGGTTGCTAAAGCTTCACCTTCTACATCTTCAGCAATGATGACTACTGGCTTGCCTGTTTGAACAACTTTTTCTAGAAGCGGAAGTAGATCTTTCATATTACTGATTTTCTTATCATGAATTAATATGTATGGATCTTCTAATTCTGCGTCCATAGACTCTGAGTTTGTAACAAAGTAAGGCGATAAATAACCACGATCAAATTGCATACCTTCAACAGTTTCTAGGTATGTTTCAGCTGTCTTACTATCTTCAACTGTAATAACACCGTCTTTACCAACTTTTTCCATTGCCTCAGCTATCTTGTCTCCAATTTCTCTATCATCATTCGAAGAGATCGTAGCTACGTTAGCAATTTGCTTTGAATCAGGAAGATCTTTACTTTGTGATTTTAGTGATTCAACTACAGCTCCAGCTGCTGCATCAATACCTCTTTTGATAGACATTGGATTTGCTCCAGCTGTTACATTCTTTAGTCCCTCAGTCACTAAGGCTTGAGCAAGTACAGTAGCGGTTGTAGTACCATCTCCGGCTACATCAGAAGTTTTAGAAGCAACTTCTTTAACCATTTGAGCGCCTACGTCTTCCATTTTATTATCTAGCTCAATCTCTTTTGCTACAGTAACACCATCTTTAGTAACAGTAGGTGCACCAAATTTCTTTTCAATTACTACATTACGACCTTTAGGCCCCAGTGTAACTTTTACTGCATTGGCAAGCTTGTCTACACCATTTTTTAGGGCACTTCTTGCTTCAACATCATATTGTATTTCTTTAGCCATTTTTTATAACTCCTTACATTACTGCGAGAATATCACTCTCGCGCATGATTATGTAGTCAGTACCAGCAACATTAACTTCGGTGCCGGAATACTTACCATATAAAATTTTATCACCTTCTTTAACAGACATTTCAATTAATGCCCCAGAATCACTTACTTTACCTGGTCCGACAGCAACAACAGTTCCTTGCTGTGGTTTTTCTTGAGCAGTGTCTGGTAAGATTATACCACCAGATGATTTTTCTTCCGCAGCAGCTGCTTCAATTACAACTCTGTCAGATAATGGTTTTAAACTTAAACCCATTTTTTTAACTCCTTATTTGTGTTTTAACGAAATTTTAAACATTTAAATAACGGGCGGAAAAATAACTAATTTTGGTAGAATTTTCAACAACCATTAAATAAATGTATTCCACACACCTGACACAAATATTATTCCAAATCTAGATTTCGTGCATAACATCATATGAATGAAACATATATGATGTCATTTTGTCAGAGAAATTAATTATTTTCCTGTGCTACCAAATCCACCTGTACCTCTAGATGAATCTGACAAGCTATCGCTAATGTCAAATCGAATAGATGAACCATCCATAGCAACAATTTGAAATAGCCTCTGCCCAATCTCAACTTTGTAAGGTATATCTTTAATATTGTCAACCGCAGCCATTATTTCACCTCTATAACCAGCGTCTATCAATCCAACAGCATTAGCTAAACGTAGTGGTGTTTTTGAAATGCTTGAGCGGGGCATTAAAAAATATGAAATCCCATCAAGATTTTCACAAGATATCCCAAGTTTAATTCGAACTGTTTCTTTAGGATTTATTATTTGGTCCTCAACAATATAAAGATCCAACCCAGAATCTCCCTGATGAAAATGACTGTGATTTTCATACATTTTTCTTACAACTTCGTTGACTGGCTTTATTTTAAGATTCATATTTATTTTCTTTCTTTAATACGTAAAATAATCCCAAACTAATTATCATCAAACATATTCCAACAGTTGATTCTATTGGTTGTATAGTGAATGTATAAAAAAGTACCCATAAATTTAGAATTACGAATATAATGGGAGTATATGGATACCCCCACGTCTTGTAAGGTCTTTTAAGGTCTGGTTCTATATTTCGTAAATATAAAAGAGAGCAAACAGTAATAGTAGTCGTAATAATTAGTATAATCCCCGTGTATAGAACTACCTGCTCAAATGTTGAAGTCAATATAAAAATTAAACTTATGACAAGCTGAGCTATAAAAGCATTAAATGGGATACCATTCTTATTTGTTTTTGATAAAAATGATAACTGATCATAATCTTTGCCCATTGCTTGAATAATTCTAGGTCCTACATAGATGTAGCTGCTAACAGTTGAGAGCAATAATAGCCCAATTAATAGTGATATATAGACTGCATATTCAGCTCCAAATAAACTTAATCCTGAAATGTAACCTACCTCAATTTCACCTTTCAAATCACTGATTGGGGACACAATGAGAAATACATAATTTAAAAGTAGGTATAAAAATGTGACCACGGTTGTGCCAATCAAGATTGATCTGAAAATATTTTTGCCTGGTTTCTGAATTTCTCCGACAACATATATACTAGAATTCCAACCTGCATATGCATATGAAACCCATACAAGATTAACAGCAAACTCTGGGCTGAACAATATATCCAAATCGGATAAATTTGGAAGAAATGAAATATTCTGCTTATCAAAAGAAAAAATACCAGCAAAAATAAATAAGAACATTACAAAAAGTTTAAATGATGTAGACCAAGTCTGAAAAAATTTTCCGAATCTAAGACTGAATGCATGAATGGCGTTTATAGCCAATATAACAATGATTGCAAAAAAATTTTCATTGATGATCGGGAAAACTGGTTTCAAATAATTTGCCAATGCAATTGCTGCTATAACCGCAGGTGCAGAAAAACCAACTGTTGCGGATACTATGCCAGCAGATAAACCAATTGAAGGGTGCAAGATTCGAGAGAGCAAATGATACTCGCCACCTGACTTAGGTAATGCTGCCCCTAATTCACTGTAACACAACGCACCAAATAAAGAAATAACTCCGCCAGTGAGCCATAACATTAAAATTGAAAATCCAGATTGAATATCATTTAATTGATATCCGAGACTAGTAAAAACACCTGTCCCAATCATACTTGAAACAACAAGAGACATGGCTGCAAATAAACTTAAATGCCTTTGACTAACACCTTTCAAAAATGTCTTATACTGTTTTGTATGTATTATAGGCTAACAACAACCAACTAACAATTAATAGTAGTCCACCAATTGGAGTTACCATACCTAATTTTTTAAAATCAAGCATTGCTATTAAATACAAGCTGCCTGAAAAAATAGAAGTACCAACAATCATCATTATAACAGGTATTTCTAAGGATTCTTTAGGTAGTTGAAATCCTAGAAGAGCTATTAAAAATATACCAAGTGCATGGAACATTAAATATCTAGTAGCTATATCATACACTTCAAGGCTTTGGGCACTAAGACGTTCTTTTAACGCATGAGAACCAAAAGCACCAAATAATATTGCCAAAGCAGCAAATAAAGAGGCTATAATTATATAACCTTTCATTGCTTTTCATTTTTATGAATTATGGTCCTCATCGGAAAAGGTATTTCTATTCCAGCTTCTGCATATTTTTTATGCAAAAGTTTTATGAAAGAATTAATTATGGGGTTTTGGTCTCCATATCTATTCCCTCTAAAATAAACCATAAGATTAATACTAGACTCCCCAAAGTTCTGAAATCGCATGGCTGGCTGATAATGTTTATTAGTTTCCTCTAATGAGTTTTGTATTTCATCAATGACCTCTTGAGTCACTTTTTCTACTTTTTCAAGGTCAGAGCCATAACCAACACCAACAGGTATCTTGATAGAAAAGCTTGGGTCTCCACTATCAAAATTTTTAATAATTGCTGATGATAACCTCGTATTAGGAATATGAATTATATTATTTGTTCTCTCCATTATTGTTGTATTTCTCCAGGAGATATTTTGAACATAGCCCATATCACCAGTATCTATTTGAACAAAATCACCAACCTGAACTTTTTTACTTAACAATATATGTAAACCTGCAAAAACATCAGACAATGTATCTTTTAACGCTAATGATACCGCTAAACCTCCTACTCCCAAAGCAGTAATCATTGGAGCAATAGAGATATTTAAAGAATCTAAAATAATCAAGACACCAATAACATAGATCGCAATGCGAACGAAATTTGTAAACATTGTTGTAGAGGGAAACCCCTTTTCTTGATCTTTTGCCCATAGATTAAATAAACTAACTGCCAACTTTCCAACAGCAAGTGTAATTGATCCGATAAGAACTATGATTAAAAATTGGGATACGTACTCATTTAAAATATTTTTTACAAACGTGTTGGAAACACTGGTTGATTCAATATTTGAGGCAGCAATGGAAAGAGACCCAAGGAAAAACCAAACAACAATATGCGGTTCGATCGCATCAAGTACTGCATCGTCCCCAGCCCAATCAGATTTTTTTGCTACTAACTTTAATCTTGAATGAATATACCTTTTAAAAATAAGACCAAGTACTATACCAATAACTATAATAACAATTGGAGGAAGGTAAACTTCTAAGTTATTTTTTATCCAATCAGTGCTCATATTAGTCGAAACTAACTGAAACTAGTTTCGAAACTCCTTTCTTTTCTTGAGTTACTCCATACATGTGATTTGCTATCTCCATGGTAAGTTTATTGTGCGTTACAATGATAAACTGAGTCTCATCCGCAAATTGTTTCAGGACTTTAGTGAATTTATGAATGTTTACATCATCTAAGGGTGCATCTACCTCATCTAAAATGCAATAAGGACTAGGTTTAACTTGATAAATAGCAAAAAGAAGGGAAATCGCAGTCAATGCTTTTTCTCCGCTAGATAATAGCCTAAGTGACGTATTTCTTTTGCCAGGAGGTTGAGCATCGATAACAATATCGGCCTCCAATGGATCAGGGTCACCTACTAATCTAAGATTACCATACCCACCCTCAAAAAATAGGTTGAATAACTTTTCGTAATTTTTACTAATGTGCTTAAATGTCTCTTGAAATTTTTTCCTTGCGATTCGATCAATTTTTTGAATAGTCTCACGTAAATTTTCTTCAGATTCAACTAAATCATCACGCTGTTTGCGTAAATGATTTAGGCGCTCGTTATCTTCATTATATTCATCTTGAACAGCCATATTGACTGGGCCAATATTTTCCAAGCTTCGTTGTATTTTTTCTACTTGATATGCTAATTCATCTTCAGAATCATCTACGATTAACTTATCTGGAACAGAAGTATTGTACCTTTCTTTAATTTGTTGAAAAACAATCTCAATTTTTTGCTTCAAATCATTAAGTTTGAATTCCGATGATTTTAAATTTTCTAAAATTGATTCACGATCTTTTTGCTCTAGTTTAATTTTAGTTTGAATTTGATCAATCATATTATAGGTTTCTCTAAAAACCGACTTTTTCAAATCAATAATTGATCTTTGTTTCTGCAATTCAGCATTTATCTTATTTAGTTCTTTTTCTCCATTTTTTATTTTTTGATCTAGATCTTTTTTTAATGCTTTTAAGTTTTTTTCTTCGTCTAGAATAATAACTTGATTCTGCTTTATTGCCTCAACTTGTTCATTTGCAGAGTTTGATTTATAAATTAGATTATCTCTTTTTGATTCAACATTAACCATTTCAACCCTAGCATCTTGCAAAATCTGTTGCTGTGCATCTCTTTTTTTTCCAGCACTTACCACACTTTGATTAGCTTCATTTATCTTTTCTTGAAATGAAGATAAGATCTTTTCGGCTTTTTCAATATCTGGCTCTATTTTTTTAACTGCAATTTTTGAATCATTTATGATTTGCTCCGTATCAGTAATATCTTTCTTAATGATTTTGATATTATCTAAACACTGGGTTTGATTTAAATGGTTCCTCATTAGATTCGACTCTAGATCATTTAATTGGTCTTCAACTGACCGGACAGAATTTTTATTTTCTGCCAGCTTTTCATTCAAACTCTCTATTTCAACTTCAATAGATGATTGCGCTTTTAAAATTTCCTCTTCTTTTATTTTAGATTTATTTATTTGTTTAGATAACATTTCAAGCTTGCTTTTTCGGCCTAATAAATTTCCATGCTCTGAAATTTGTCTACTTTTTATAATGAGATCTTTTCCCGTGTAAGACCCTTTAAGATCAACTAGTCTCCAACCTTCAAGTTTTTTATCCTTTGCAGCTTGTTGTATATCTTCAACAATTATTAAATCGCCCAAAATATAATCTGCTAACGGTCTCAGCCTTTTGCTTGTATTTACAATTTCTGATGCTCTTGCTATAATATTTGAAGTTTTAGGAACCGGGTCAAGCTTCACCTTTAATTCTATGGCTTCTTTGAATGGTATAATTGTTAAATCACCAGCGTTGGCTTCTGTTGCTTTTTCTAAAGTTTGCAACCCAGTTTTTTTATCTTTTGATATAAGACAATGAGATAACTCACCTAATCCATTTTCTAAAGCATCCCTGTACTTATCCTCTACACTAAATACATCTGCCACTGTACCAAGCACATTTGAAAAAACTTTAGGATTTTCAAGTACATATTGGGTACCCTCAGGAAAACCCTCATTTGATTCTATAAGTTCGCTATAAAATTTAGCCTGATCATTTAACGACTCGGTCTTTACAATTAAACTGTTGTAGTCTTTAATTATGTCTTGCTGCTTGATGATTTTTTGTTCAAGCTGTAGCTGAAGTTTATTCGCAATCTTTTTTTCACCAGAAAGATTTTTTTCAAGGGCTGATTGCTTTTTTTCTAATGAAGTTATTATTCCCCTTATATCTTCAGACTTATCTTTTTCTAAAGACAATTTTTCAATTAAAATATTATTAGCTTCAGTTTTATCATCGATTAAACTTAATGTTCTATCATAGATTGAGCGGTTTGAAACCATTTTTTTCTGATGATTCCATCTTTCATTTTGTATTTGATCAAGATGCTTGAGCTCTTTATGATATTCTACCTCAATTTTTTCTAAACTCTCTTTTTCATTTTTATACAGAGTTAAGGACTTATCAAGAGCACTCTGCAATGACTCACTTTCTTTTAAAAAAGTGCTACCATCTTTTATTAGTATTTCTATACGATCCTCATTTGATTTGTAATTACTTTGCCCTCTTTCAATTGATAACAAAGATGACCTACCTTTTTCAGTCCAGATCAAAATATTCTGTCTAATGTCTTGCTGACTCTCAGTTAACTCTAATAAATTGCCTTGCAATATATTAAGCTCTTCTTCCTGCTTTTTGTAAACTTCTCTATTTTTCTCCAGTTCTTCTTCATGCTTCGAGGACTGATCAGTCTTGGAGCTCCTCAAATGATTATATTCTTTAATTTCATCTTGAAGCGGAAGCATTATTCCACGATATTTGTCAACCCTTAGAAAAGCAAGCGCGATATCTGTCTCTCTTAATTGTTCAGTTAGTTTTTCATGCCTTTTAAATCTTTTTAATTGCAACTCTAGTCCATGAACTTTCTGTTCCACTTCTGATATAACATCATTTATTCGTTCAAGGTCAAACCTAGTAGCATCAAATTTTCTAAGAGTAGATTTTCGCTGCTTTCTATATTTGTTAATACCAGATGCCTCTTCAAACATTCTCCTTCTGTCGTCACCATTTTCAGATAGAATCTGCTCAATCATTTTTAATTCTATGACACTGTAGGCATCTGAACCCATTCCCGTATCAACAAACAAATCATTAATATCTTTTAATCTACAAGGAGTTTTATTAAGACTATATTCACTTTCTCCGTTCCTGTACACCCTGCGACCAATTTCAATATCATTGTATTCGATTGGCAGCTTGCCTTTGTTATTATGAACTGTTAGGGTAACATCGCAAACACTCAATGGCTTCATATTTTCAGCACCATTAAAGATGACATCTTCCATTTTCCCGCCTCGAAGCACTGTAGACTTTTGCTCACCTAATACCCATCTTATTGCATCTACAATATTCGTTTTACCACAACCATTTGGGCCAACAACTGTGGTCACACCCTCACTAAGCTTTAAAACTTCTTTTTTTGCAAAAGATTTAAAGCCGTGCATTTTTAATTCCGAGATATACACTATATAAGTCTAAATAATTATAATTAAATCTAGCAATTTTACTAGTTATTTACACGAAGAGAATGGTCCAGTTAAGAAACTGTTAGTCTTTAATAAATCGATTAAAAGATATGTGAATTAGTAAACCGCTATAATTTGTTTTTTGATCTGCTTTTTTCTTTAACTTAATTATATCAGAGCCAATATGTAGAGCAATTGAACTTTGGTTATACCATCTAAATTCTATTCCTCCTCCTATAAACCCCGCAGTTGACCACTGAGTATCTGCTTTTCTCCATGTTTCTTTGTAACTACCATTTCCCTCTTTGCCATCAATAGAAAAATTTAAACCACCTCGGAAAGTTATAAATGGAGAAAAATTATTAGCTATTTTCCCTGCAAAAGGATGGTAATTAAATCCAACGAGCATGGGTATAAATAATAAATTTTGACCGCTTATTGTTACATATTGATTTGTCCAATAATCATAGACGATACTTTCCGTATCCCCTTTTATATCGAAGTATCTAATTTCACCTACAAGATCGAAATTTTTCTCAACATTTCCAGATAAATAATTGAAAAAAATACCTGACCCTTTGGAACCAATATCTAAGCCAGCACCGTATCTTTTATTTGATGATGCAATGGTAAAATTCAAACTAATTAATAAAAGAAATAGAAACCTTATCATGATTAATTATTCTTTAATTGACTATCATCGGCAATTAATTCAAGTGCTGGTTTATTGCTAAGAATAGAAGTATCAAAAATTCTTTTTAAATCCTTTTTCTCAACACCTAGGTACCAATGACCTTCTGGATAAATTACTATAGCAGGGCCATGCTCACAAACATCTAGACAACCTGACTTGTTAGCTCTTACTTTACCTTTCAAACCATTATCATTAATCATCTTAACAAGCTCTTTTCTTAGATCCATACCACCGCAAGAGCCACAACTTTTTCTTGCACTCTCTTCACCTCTATCATTTGTACAAATAAATATATGCTTTTTAAATTTCATAAATCTTCATACTCAGCATCTTGAATATCCATATTACTGACCTTGCGCCTGAAATCTGCTTTTGTTTCTTGCTGGTTTAATTTTGATTTCATTTTAAAGATTGGAAGCAAAAAATGGACTATCTTGTATACAGAGTATCCAAGAAAAAGCAATATGATTAATTTCATATTTTAAAATTCTGTTACAGGATTAAAAAACTTTGTCCCAGAAACAGGTTGACGAATGTAATCTATGACCTCTTTTAAATCATTCTCATTTTCAACAAAGTCTATATTATTCGTATTTATAATAACCAGTGGTGTATCTTGGTACCTAAAAAAGTATTCCGTATAAACTTGATTTAGAGCATCAATATATTCCCAGGTAACATTCTTTTCCATATTTCGACCACGCTTTTCGATGTTTTTCATCAGCACATCAGTATCGGCTTGAAGATAAATAACAATATCAGGCCTTATAATATTTCGCTCTAATAAACTAGCGACAGTATCATAGAGCTGCATTTCTTTATCACCTAAATTAAGAGAGGCAAATAAACGGTCTTTGACAAACATGTAATCAGTTATTAAAAGTTTTTGAAACATATCTACCTGCCGAAGATCTTGCTGCTGCCTGTACCTTTGCAGAAGAAAAAATAACTGTGTTTGGAAACCAAATCTTTCAGGATCATTATAAAAATCTGGTAGAAATGGATTATCTTCAAAGTCCTCTAAAACTAATCTTGCACCCAATTCTTTAGATAATAATTGAGCTAAGCTGGTTTTTCCAACGCCAATAGGACCCTCTATGGCTATGTAGTATAAATTTCTCATGCTTTATTTTCTAATTCATATAATCTGACCATTGATCTATCAGCACATCGTCCAAGAAGTTCATTAACGGTCAAATTTATATGTGGTATCTTAAAATCAGTAGCAATCTCATCAAATGGAATTAATACAAATTTTCTATTTATTAAACCAGGATGTGGGATTATCAATTCTTTTGTTTCCATAATAGCGGAACCATGAACAAGAATATCAATATCAATAGTTCTTGGCATATTTTTTTCAATAGATTTTTTACGACCTAACATACGTTCAATATCCTGAATATGATCTAAAAACTCAAATGGCTTTAAGTATGTATCCAGCCCCACAACGGTGTTAATAAAAAACTCTTGATTTTGGTTGTATAGTGGCTCAGTAAGATAAAAAGATGCAGAATCTAAATTATAATTTTTTTCAGAAACTTCAAGAGCTGATATTGCTTGAGCAATATTTGATTCTCTATCTCCAATATTCGAGCCAATAGATAAATATACTCTGCTACTCTTCATTTTTTTACTCTAGTCAGCTCAACCTCTACATTTTTAAAATCAGCTTTAATAGGCGCATGCGGTTTTCGAACTCGTATTACTACTTTTTCAATTTGAAACTCCTTTAACAATCTTCTACAGACTGACTCAGCAACAGCTTCAACTAACTTATAACGCTTTTTAGTAAACTCTTCAATTGTGAAAGAAATTATTTCCTGATAGTCCAGCGTATCTCCAAGACGATCAGATATTCCTGCTCCCTTTAAATTGCAGAACAGTTCTAAATCAATTTCGAATATACCATCTTTCGATTTTTCAAAATCATATACCCCGTGCCTAGCTGGGATTTTTAAATCATTAATACGTATACTGTCCATTATAAAGTTATAAATTATTTTAAAAATAGAATTTTTTGAGAATCAATATAATTATCTGTAGCTAATTGAATAAAGTATACACCACTAGATTTTCCATTTGCGTTCCAAAACGTAGTATGATAGCCCGGCATAAATTCATTATCTATTAAACTCTCAACTATCTTTCCTCTTGAATCAAAAATATTTACGTTTACATGAGTATCACCAAATTGAGGATTTATATAAAAACTTAATTTCACCTTTGAATTAAATGGGTTTGGAAATGCTTTTTCTACTTCAACTCTATCTGGTAAAATATTATCAATTTCATTAACTGAGTAAGTAGCCTCTTTTAAAATCCAATTTTCAGGATCTAACATAACATTTTCTACTAGAAAATTAAATCCAGAGAACTCATATAATTGACTAAAGTTATTATTTTCAATAACTATTGTCGTATCAACCAACATTGGGCCGGCACTTCCGGAAAATTTTAAATCTATTGGCATTGAAAAAAAGTTATACGACTGAACCTGATCAATTTTTACATTATAAATTCCATTTCCCTCATGCCACCATGACAACTCATATTTAGGATACTTTTCGCCATAAATCCACTGTTGGAAAAATTGTTCAAAGTCTAAGCCTGATATATCTTCACACACTTTTTGAAAGTCTGATGTAGAAGCTGCATTGTATGAAAGCGAATCATTTGAAGCATAGCTTTTTAAGATATCAAAAAACATAGTTTCGCCAACTTTATGTCTAAGCATGTGCAACACCCAAGAAGCTTTATTATAGGAAAGTCCAGCGCTAAAGATTTGAGAATTTGATGATGGATTTTCAACATATATTGTCCCTGCACCGTAATAAGCGTGATTGTTCATAAAATCAAAGTAAGCCTCTCTACCATACATATGCTCAGCCCAAAGTGCTTGGCAATAACGTGCAAAACCCTCATTTAACCAAATGTCATTAAATGTCTTGCAAGTGATTAAGTTACCCCACCAACTATGACCGAGTTCATGTACCATTAAATTTTGTGAAAAGGATCCCATACTACTTAAGGTTTGATGTTCCATACCACCACCCCACGTAAAATCTGCATGCCCATATTTTTCAGATATGAATGGATATTCGCCAAATAATTCAGAAAAAAAACTAAGCATATCTTTTGTTAATGAATAATTTGGATAAGATGCCTCATACCTATCAGGAAAAACGTAGTGCTCTATTAGCATAGTATCACTAGAAATTGGTGACACATACTGATCAACCCATTTTGTATAGGGATAAATTGCTAATGATACTAAATATGTAGTTATAGGATACCTTTCTTTCCAAAAGTATGTTTTTTTATTATTATTTATTGTTGTACTGCTTAGAAGGCCATTAGATGCTACAATATAGGCTGGTTCTAAAGGCACTGAAATAATGATATTTACTGAATCAGCTTTATCACTGGGGTCATCTTTGCAAGGCCACCAACTTCTAGCACAATATGCCTCAGATAAAGTCCATACATGCCCTATATTTTGGTGTTCATCAAATTTAAATCCTCCTGCTCCACAATGATCTGGAGTACCTTGATAAAAAATAGTCAAGGAAAATAAATTTTCATCATCTAAGGTGATATCTGATAGAGGTATTTTTAACATATCATTTTCATGTAAATACAATATTGGTATGTTATTTTGTAAAATTGAATCAACGGTCATATTATCGTAAAGATCTAACTCAATGAAATCTGGATAAATGTTTCCAATAACTCCATTAACAGTTACTGAACCATGTATTCTAGACGAGTTAAAATCAATATCCAAATTAAGCTCATAAAATTTTATATCAATTTTTTCTTGGTTCTGGTTCAAAGTGGAATTTTGAGTTTGCCATCTGGAAGCTGATTTTTCATGGGAACAAAGATACTTTGGTTCAATATCTTCTCCATAAAATGGTGTAAGAAATATGAAAAAGGAAAAATATATTTTTTTCATTTACCTAAAAACAAGAACTGAAATGTTTAAACCCAACCCAAGGAATGATAATATACAATAATGAATCTCTGACAAGGTAAAAAAGGAAAAAAGCAACAATAACTTTCCATCCTTTTTGAGTTAAAAGTTCTTTTACACCGCCTTTTTTATAAGCCTCAATCCAAGGTTTCATGAATTGAGGTTTAAATAAGGACACTAATCCCCCTTGGGCTTGATCTTTTTAAATTGAAGATCTTCATATTTTTCCAAAAGAGTACTACCTGCTGCTTGTTGAAACCTGAATGCAAATTCTAGCGCCTCATAAAATGGCCTATTAGCATATTCGCCATGAGAATAAAATTCATCTACCCATTTGACCATCTGATAAATATCTATTTGATCTAAATAATCAAAAATACCATATATTAATTCAGCTCTGTTATCATAGTACCACTCTGTAATACCTCCGTAGCCTACATCTTTTTTTAATTCAGTATGGGTTTCATAAACTTGCACAAGATATGAAAATAAAAAAGTTTCTTTTTCTTCAATACTAAGGGTCTTCCAATATGTTACTACCGGAGATAGTGCAACATCATTTTTTGACTCTTGCCCAATCAGTAATGAGAAAATATAAAGCAATAGAAGATATTTCTTCATAGCTACCTCTTTTTAATAAAGTGTTAAAATATTATACCTAATTATACAATGTAGTTAAAACCAGGGACAATGCTTATCCTAAACGGGATCAACCCAATCGCCGTTGTCCTTGATAAGTCTAATTAATGCATTTACAGCTTCAGCTGCTGGTATATTACTTTTTACGACCTCTTGACCTTTATACAGAGAGATTTTACCTACGCCGGTCCCCACATAACCATAATCAGCATCTGCCATTTCTCCTGGACCGTTTACAATACAACCCATAATTCCAATCTTAACTCCTTTTAAGTGATCTGTTACAGATCGTATTTCATTTGTGGTTGATTGTAAATCAAATAAAGTTCTACCACAAGAAGGGCAGGAGATATATTCAGTTTTTGATATTCGCAATCTAGAAGCTTGTAAAATTCCAAAAGATGTTTGATTGGATAAACCTTGGCCTATATCTGACCTCAAACTCAATCCATCAATTAGCCCATCAATTAGTAATGAGCTTAAATCAGTAGAAGAATCTAATTGAAATTCTGATGATGGAATATTCGCATAGTCTTTTTGAATGATTATTGGAGTTCTGAGACCACTCAAAATTATATCAGTAATAAAATCACGGTGTGACATTATGGTATATTTATCGTCATAATCTAAAATTATAACCACTGTTTTATCAGTTTGTAATATGTGTATCAAATCTGGTTGAAGTTGTTTTTCTTTAACGTGAATAAAATTCAAAGTTTTTGATTTTGATATATTATCATTGTACTCATCAATACTAAATATTGGAAAAGAAGAAGAATTGTCTACCCAAACTGAATGATTTTGAATAGCCATTAAAAGTCCCGGTAATTCAAAATTTATTTGATTATTGCCTATGTATACATAATCAACAGCCTGATCAGATATATGCCATTTATCTTCTTCAACAGAATATAAGTATCCTAAAGGAGCTA
>JAYPIC010000020.1:0-26291 GCA_038127595.1 bacterium
CGTTTGATAACTTGGAGTGGTTTGGTAGAGGGCCACATGAGAGTTATTGGGATAGAAAAACATCTGCAAAAATTGATAGATACAAAGGAAAAGTAATAGATCAAACGTATAAGTATGTTAGGCCCCAAGAAACTGGTAATAAAACTGATATTAGATGGTTAGCGCTTTACAATGGCTCTGTTGGCCTAATGGTTAAGGGTTTGCCAGTATTTGATGGGAGTGTTCACCATTATGATTACGCTTTACTTGATTATTACAAAGGAAGCCAGCTTCATGGTAAGACTGATATTACTAAGGGAGATCAAATCGATTTAATTGTTGACCATAAACAAATGGGTGTTGGTGGTGACAATAGCTGGGGTGCAAAGCCTCATCCCAAATACACTTTGCCTATGGATACTACAGTATATAACCTTGAGTATGCAATAATACCATTTAATAAAAAAAATGAATTAGATGCTTTGTCAAGACTGAATATGGATAATTAATAAAGGGAAGTAAGTAACATGAATACAATATCTCTGGTTTCATTTGTAATAGCAACAGGAGCTGTTGCATTTTTTACATTTTTTATTGTTTCAAAAATGAAAAAATCAGATAGTGCTACTGAGGAATATTTTACTGGAGGAAGGGCACTTGCTTGGCCAGTAGTAGCTGGATCTTTACTTTTAACAAACTTATCAACAGAACAATTAGTAGGGTTAAACGGAGACGTATTTGGAGATAAAGCATTAGTTGGGATTGCGTGGGAGGCGTTGGCGGCTTTTGCTATGATTGCCACTGCGATGCTGTTTTTGCCAACTTACTTAGCTAGTGGCTTTACGACTACTCCAGCCTTTTTAGAAAAACGTTTTGATAAAATGACCAGGAGTATGGTTTCAGGATTATTCTTATTTGGGTATGTTACTGTTTTACTACCTGTAGTTCTTTATACGGGTTCGCTTGCATTAATTACAATGTTTGATTTAAATATATCCCTTTGGGTGGTAGCTGCTGCAATTGGGCTTCTTGGTAGTTCATATGCCATATTCGGAGGATTAAAATCTGTTGCTGTAAGCGATACATTAAATGGAATTGGTTTACTTATTGGTGGTCTTATGATTCCAATATTAGCATTAATGTCTTTAGGTGAGGGGTCTTTTTTTGATGGTTTGACTATTTTAGGCACTGATAAACCAGAATATTTAAGAGTTTTTACACAAGAGAATTTTGAAGGTAAACAAGTTTCAGTTCCTTGGCCTACATTATTAACAGGGATGATGTTTATTCAAATTTTTTATTGGTCAACAAACCAGGTCATTGTTCAAAGGGCAATGGCAGCAAAAAGTTTAGCTGAAGGTCAAAAAGGAGTTTTGTTTGCATCTGCAATGAAATTAGTTGGTCCATTAATGCTATGTTTACCAGGTATTATAGCTCTACATATGCCAAATCTTGAAATTGAAAAACAAGATCAGGTTTATGGCGCAGTCGTAAGACATGTTTTGCCTGACTGGTCTTTGGGATTATTTGCTGCTGTGCTAATGGGCTCTATTTTGAGTTCATTTAACAGCGCTTTGAATAGTGCTTCCACTCTATTTTCGCTGCAATTTTATAAAGGGTATATGAATGAAAATGCTACAGAAATAGAGATAGTAAGTACTGGAAAAAAATTTGGGATAATTCTTGCAATAGCATCAATAATTATAGCTCCTTTTTTAGCTCAATTAGATTCAATATTTCAATATCTCCAGAAAGTTAATGGAATATACAGCGTTCCAATTATAGCTATTTTTTTACTAGGTATTCTTACCAAGCATATCCCTGCTTTAGGAGCAAAAATTGGTATGATTGTCGGGTTCGTTTCTTATGCATATTTTGTATTCTTCCCTATCGAAAATCTTCATTGGCTTCATATGTATTTCATTAGCTTCACATGGTCAATTATGGTAATGCTCTTGGTTGGATATTTAAAACCAAAGAGTCAAAAGGAAATTGAAATTAGCGATGAGAGAGACCCCGCTCCTGTTGATATGACTCCGTGGCCAAAGGCAAAAGAAGCATCTATAGTTATAGTTGCAGTCACAATATTAATTTATGTTTTATTATCTTCCATCTCTGCCTAGAAAAATTTAATGATTGAACTTTCGCCATTAGAAAAATGGTCACCCAATAATAAGCGTCTTGAAATAAATACAATTGACGCGCATACAGGAGGAGAGCCGTTACGAATTATTATTAATGGATTCCCCAAACTAAATGGTAATACAGTATTAGAAAAGAGGAATCATTTGGCACAAGAATTTGATCATTTGAGGAAAACAATAATGCTTGAACCTAGAGGGCATGCTGACATGTATGGCGCTCTGATAGTCGAACCAGAAAATAAAGGCTCAGACTTTGGAGTAATTTTTATGCATAATGAAGGGTATTCTACAGGATGTGGCCATGCAGTAATTGCTATTTCAACAGTGCTTGTAGAAACAGGTATAATTAATGTAATTGAGCCCGAAACTGAAATAAATATGGATGTCCCATCGGGGACAATTAAATCATATGTTAAAGTAAAAAATAATAAAGTTAATTCAGTGAGATTCCTAAATGTTCCTTCTTTTGTGGAGCTTTTGGATGCAAGTATATCAATTCCTGGATTAGGCATAATAAACTATGACCTTGCCTATGGAGGTGCTTATTATGCTATTGTAAAAGGTGAAGATGTTGGTTTGAATAGTGAATTAAGTAAAATGAGTGAATTCGTTGATATTGGTATGAAGATTAAAAATAACATAATTCAACATATAAAAATTGAGCATCCGATAATGCCAGAGATGAATTTTTTATATGGGACTATTTTTACATTTGATCCAATAGATAATAATAATCACAGTAGGAATGTTTGCGTTTTTGCAAACGGGGAAGTGGATAGAAGTCCAACTGGAACAGGCGTAAGTGCGCGTGCTGCGATACACTATGCCAGAAATGAAATCAAAATCCGAGAAATGTTGACTATAGAAAGTATAATTGGTTCAACATTTAATGTTTCAGTGATAGAAGAGTCTAAAATTGGTTCACTAGATGCTGTAATACCTGAGGTAGTTGGTTCAGCTAATATAGTTGGTAGAAATACTTTCTGGGTTGATCCCACCGATGATATTGCTCAAGGGTTTATGTTAAGATAGATAAACATATGTCCTTAAAAAAAATTAGTAGGAGAAGCTTCATTAAACAATCTACTTTTGTAGGTGCATCAGTTGCTTTGTTACCATCAAAAATGAGTGCTGTAAAAGATAGTAGTTTAAAATTAAGATTAGGAGTCATCGGCACAGGCCTTAGAGGTCAGTGGATGACTCACCTATGCATGCTTAGAGGTGATGTAGATATCAGAGCTATTTGCGATATTGATCATGAAATGATTAATACGACTTTAAATATAATTAAAAAGTCAGGAAATAAACCTCCGGATATCTATAAGAAAAATGAGCATGATTTTTTAAACCTTGTAAACCGAAATGACATTGATGCTGTATATATTGCTACACCTTGGGAGTGGCATCATGAAATGGCTGTTGCGGCAATGAAGCAGGGTAAGCATGTTGGTGTTGAATGTCCTGCTGCATTAACAGTAAATGATCTTTGGGATTTAGTTAATGTGAGCGAAAAAGAAAATAAGCATTGCATGTTAATGGAAAATGTGTGCTATCGAAGAGATGTGATGGCTGTGCTAAATATGGTAAGGGAGGGAGTATTTGGAGAATTATTACACTGCCAAGGCGGGTATCAGCATGATCTAAGAGAGGTTAAGTTTAATGATGGAAAGCAGCCTTATGGCGGAGGATTAGAATTCAATGATAAAGGATATAGCGAATCTAAATGGAGGACACAACATTCCATTGATAGAAATGGAGATTTATACCCTACTCATGGAATAGGTCCAATTCATACAATGCTGGATATTAATAGAGGGAACAGGTTTGTCCATATGACCTCCACAGCATCACAATCTAGAGGATTGAACAAACACATCATTGATCAAGGAGGTCATAATCATCGTAACGCTGGAACAAAATTCAAGCTAGGTGATGTTGTGACATCTGTTATAAAATGTATAAATGGCCAGACAATTGTTTTAAGCCATGATACAAGCTCACCTAGACCTTATAGCTTGAATTTTCGTGTACAAGGCACGGAAGGATTATGGATGGTAGATAATAACTCTATCTACATTCAAGGACTTAGTAAAGAGGAGCATCGCTGGGAATCGGATGAGGATTATTTAAAACAATACGATCATCCATTGTGGAAAAAGTTTGAGAAAAGCGCCGCTGGTTCTGGGCATGGAGGTATGGATTTTTTTATTTTAAATGCATTTGTTGAACCCCTTAAAAGAGGCTTAAAACCTCCGCTGGATGTTTATGATGCAGCTAGCATGAGTGTAATAAGTCCACTATCTGAAAAATCTATTAAGCTTGGAAGCGCACCAGTCAAATTTCCAGATTTTACTCGCGGAAAATGGAAAAAAAATAAACCTATATTTGGTTTAAATACTGATTATTGACTTAGGTTAATCTATATTTTCCCCAAATAATTATTTTAAAGAACTCAACTTGTGAAAATAAAAACACCTGGGAGAATTTGTTTATTTGGTGAGCATCAAGACTACCTTGGTTTACCAGTTATTGCAATGGCAATTTCAAAGTTTTCAAGTTTATCGGGCGTTGCTAGAAATGATGCTAAAGTGGTAATTAGGAAACCTGATATCAATAATATTGAAGAGTTTAGTCTAAATGATATTAAATATGATTCAAAGCAGGATATTTTTAAAAGCGGATTTAATATTTGCAAAAGATTTGGATTCAAATTTTCTAGAGGTTTTGATGTTACTGTAAAAAGTGATATTCCAATAAAAGCTGGTACAAGTAGCTCTTCATCATTATTAGTCAGTTGGATACATTTTTTAACTAGAAATGCTGACAATGCGAAAAATATTTCAAAGCAAGTAATTGGTCAGTTAGCTTATGAGGCTGAAGTAATTGAATTAGATTCCCCAGGAGGAATGATGGATCAATTTTCAACGTCAATCGGTGGTCTTATTTACCTAGAATCTCATCCTAAGTTGCAAATTGATAAAATTGATCGCGATATAGGCAAATTTGTTCTAGGTGACTCTCGTCAACAAAAAGATACTATTGGGATATTATCCAGATGTAAAAATGAACGTCTTGCCATTTTAGAAAAAATAAATAGAAAAGATTCGAATATGAACTTTAATTCGATTTTAGAGCCTGATCTTAAAAGATTTAATTTAAGTAAAAGGGAAGAACAGCTAATGGTTGGAACAATTAGAAATAGAGATATTTTAATTCAGGCAAAATATGAATTAAAAAAAGAAAAAATTGATAAATCATATTTTGGTGAGCTTTTAAATGAGCATCATTCAATCTTGGATAAAATATTAAATATTAGCACTCCTAGAATAGAATTAATGTTAAAATCAGCATTGCAAGTTGGAGCATATGGAGGAAAAATAAATGGTTCAGGCGGTGGAGGTTGTATGATTGCTTATTGTCCAGAAAACTCCTCAGAGACAAAAAGGGCCATTGAAAAGGCTGGTGGTAAAGCACATATTGTAAATATTGCTGCGGGAACGCAGGAAGATAAAAAGGAAAATATTGTATGAAAGATATGACATTGCTAGTGATGGCAGCTGGAATGGGATCAAGGTATGGAGGTTTAAAACAACTTGATGCAGTGGGGCCAAATGGAGAGACAATAATAGATTTTTCTGTATATGATGCCATTAGAACAGGATATAATAAAGTAGTTTTTATCATAAGGAAGGACTTTGAAAAACAGTTTAAACAAAAAGTTTCAAACAAATATAAAAATAAGATTGATGTAGAGATTGTATATCAAGATCTAAATGATTTGCCTGGGTCTTTTCGTTGTCCAAATGAAAGATCGAAACCTTGGGGCACAGGGCATGCGATTTTAGCTGCTAGAAACGCGATATCAGAACCATTTGTTGCTATTAATGGAGATGACTTTTATGGGAAAGAGTCTTTCGAAGTTATCAGTAATTATTATTCATCAGTAAATAGTGGGTTTGCAATGGCTGCCTTTCAATTAGATAAAACATTGTCAGAAAATGGTTCAGTTTCCCGTGGAATTTGTGAGCAAAATTCAAATGAATTAGTAACTGTTGTTGAAACACATGATATTAAAAAAAATAGTGCTGGAATCATTGAGTGTGATCGAGATATTTCACTTTTAGGTAGTGAGTTAGTATCCATGAATATGTGGGGGTTTACGCCTACATTGTTTGACCATCTAGAAAAAATGTTTAATGATTTTTTAATGGGTAATATATCAGATTTAAAAAGTGAATTTTTGATACCGTCTGTAATAAATGATTTGATAGAAAAAAATATTGAAAAAGTTAAAGTGCTTAAAACACAATCTACCTGGTTTGGAGTGACTTATGTTGAAGATAAGGCGTTTGTTGAAAGTCAAATTAAAGAATTGATTCAAAGCGGCGAATATCCGGTAAGTTTATTTTAAGGAAATAGGAGATTCAAATATGGAAAATAATAATTTTGAAATGATTTCGTTTGAAGACGCGGAAGGCATCCTTAAAGATGAAAATTCTTCAATATTTGATATAAGAGATGAGGTTTCTTACAATGACTCTCATTACTCTAACGCAATTCATTTAACGAACGAAAATTTTAGTAAAATTGTTGAACAAACCGATAGAGAAAAGACTATCCTTGTGTACTGTTATAAAGGAATTTCTAGCCAAAATGTCGCCCAGCATTTATGTAATCTTGGTTTTAAAAATGTTTATAGTTTAAATGGTGGTTACAAAGATCGTACGGTAAAATAATAATACTAGAAATATCATTTTATGTTATTGGTTAGCGGTAAGGAAATAAAATCATCAATTTCAATGCCTGAGGCAATAGATTACGTTGCTAAAGGTTTCTCAGATTTCAATGATGGACTTTTTCATATGCCTCAACGAACAATAATGGACATTGAAGCAGCAACAGTTTTAACTATGCCGTGTTATAGAAAAGATGGGAAATATTTTGTCATAAAGGTTGTTACTGTTTTTGACCAATCATCAATCAAAAAAGATAAAATGGTCGACTCTTCTGTTCTTGTATTTGATTCAAAAAATGGAAATTTACTAGCTAAACTTGATGGAGATTCAATTACAGCAATTAGAACTGGGGCAGCATCTGGAATAGCAACCAAATATTTTTCTTCTCCATTGAGCGAGGTGTTAGCTATTTTTGGCACAGGTGTTCAAGCTCTTACCCAGATTGAAGCAGTTATTTCTTGCCGTCCAATTAAAAAAGTTTTCGTATTTAGTAGAAATGTAAAATCAGCTAAAAGATTTTCAGACCACACACATAATTTATTTTCAATTGATGTTATGCCGGGGAAGGTAAAAGATTTAAAAAATGCAGATGTAATTTGCACTGCAACACCATCTGAGGATAGTCTTTTTAAGTTAGGCACTATCAAAAGAGGAGTTCATATTAATGCTATTGGCTCATTTAAACCTTCTATGAAGGAAATTCATTGTGACATAATTAATAGCTCTAAAATTATAGTTGATTCATTAGGGGCATGCATAAAAGAAGCAGGGGATTTAATTCAAGCCAAAAATGAAACTTCATGGGATTTTGACAATGTCTCCATGCAGCTTGGCGAGGTATTTTCGAAACAAGAAAAATTAAATGACTTACAAAAAAATAATACATTATTTAAATCTGTGGGTTTAGCATTTCAAGACTTGGTTATGGCTGAGGCGGTAATGCATGGTTTATAATTCTAAGAAACATTTTATACATTGAACATATCTGTTGTAATACCATCTTATAATCGAAAAGAATTTCTTAAAAGATCAATCGATTCTGCCATTAATCAAACAAAAAAGCCTTTTGAGATAATCGTTGTTGATGATGGTTCGACAGATGGAACAGAAACAATGATTAAGAGTGATTATGATTTTGTAAAATTTATCAAGCAAAAAAATAAAGGTGTTAGCGCTGCCAGAAATATTGGAATTGAAGTTTCAATTGGAGAATGGATTTGTTTTTTAGATTCAGATGATGAATGGAAAAAAGACAAGTTAGAAAAACAGATTATTGCTATGAAAAGTAATCCGGGTTATAAGTTCTTTCACTCCAATGAAATATGGATAAAAAATGGAATAAGGATAAATCAAAAGAAAAAGCATAAAAAATATGGCGGTGATATATTTGACAAATGTTTAGACATGTGCAGGATATCTCCTTCTTCTGTTATGATTGATAAAACTGTATTTGATGAAGTAGGCAATTTTAATGAAAATCTTGTTGTATGTGAGGATTATGAATTATGGTTAAGGATATGTGACAAATACAGAGTTTTTTTCATTGATGAACCTTTGATTATTAAGTACGGAGGACATCAAGGCCAACTGTCTTACTCTATTGAATCAATCGAGAATCACAGGATAAAGGCCTTGGAGTATTTAATATTAGAGAATTTAAATAGGAAAAATAAGAGGCATGCAATTCAAATGTTGTTAAGTAAGCTTAACATTTACTTAAAAGGGCTTGTTAAAAGAAGGAAGAATGATGAAATTGCAGTGTATGAGGAAAAAATAAAGGTTTGGAATAAGTTTAGTATTGAGTATTAAGTTCTTTATCTTCGTTAATAATATATGTTAAAACAATTCATAATAATTTTTACAGTTTTTCTTTTTAGCAGTTCTGAAGCTAAGCAGTGGATTGAAGTAAATTCTTCTGATGTCAAAAAGTCTAGTTTTACCTATCAGTCGAATGGTTTATCATCGACTGAAATTTCATTTGAACTTTCTGGATATTTTCTTGAAACATCAAAAAATGGTGTGATGATTACAGCACCTGGCGGTGTATCTATGTTAAAAGAAGGAGCACCAGATCTTCCTGTTTTTACAACCTCTATTCAAATTCCTGATTTGGCTAAAATGCAGCTAGAAGTCATTTCATCAGAATACATAGATGTGAGAGTTGAAAGTGTAATTCCATCTAGGGGCAATATAACAAGAGACATAAATATTAATTTAGTTCCCTTCAAGAAAGGTTTGACTTATGATAAAAATTCGTTTTATCCAGATAATATAGCCTTTCTAAGAAGTCCTTACATTATAAGGACAAAACGCGGGCAAACAGTTGTTTTTCAGCCATTTCAATATAATCCCATAGATGGCATACTTAGAGTTCACACTAATATAACTATTTCGGTCAAAGCTGATGGAATAAGCACTGATAATCCTTTAGTAAGGCTCCCCTCAAAAAATAGAGGTATGAGAGAAATGGAAGAAATTTATAGCAGGCATTTTTTAAATAACGTGCCAACTAATGACCGTTATACGCCTTTAGATGAAAATGGTGCTATGTTAATAATTTGCTATGGTCCATTTATCGACGCGATGCAACCTTTTATTGATTGGAAGATCAAGAAAGGTATGCATGTGGAATTATTTAATGTAGATGACATTGGAGATGCAGCTGATATAAAAACTTTCGTTGAAGACTATTATTATGCCAATGGCATTAATTTCTTACTTTTAGTTGGAGATATCGCTCAAGTTCCATCTCCACGTTTTTCTGAAGGAGCAGGGTCAAATAGTCCTTCAGATACGTATTATGGCTTCATTCCAAGCCAAGATTATTATCCAGATGTGTTTGTTGGAAGATTTTCAGCTGAAACAGTAAGTCATGTTAACACGATGGTCAATAGAACTATTTCTTATGAACGATATCCAGATATCGATGACGGATCATGGTACATTGAGGGAGCTGGGTTTGCTTCTAATGAGGGTCCTGGTGATGATGGTGAATATGATAATGAACATATGGATATAATTAGACAAAAATTGCTTAATTATAATTATGTTGATATTGAACAAGTTTACGATCCTAATGGGACAGTAGCTGAGGGCGAAGTTGCAATAAATAATGGATTATCTATAATTAATTACACCGGCCATGGATCTAATGGTTCTTGGGGCAATGGTTGTCCAATGAATAATACAAACGTGAATAGCCTAACCAATACAGGTATGTGGCCTTGGATATGGTCTGTAGCATGTGTCAATGGAGAATTCCATATAGGGACTTGTTTTGCTGAGACCTGGTTAAGAGCAACTGATTCTAATGGCCAACCCACAGGCGCTATAGCAACATTAATGTCCTCAGTAAATCAAGCTTGGAACCCCCCAATGGATGGGCAGGATGAAATGGTAGATATATTTGTTGAGTCCTATGAAAACAATATCAAAAGAACTTTCGGAGGTTTATCCTACAATGGTTGTATGGAAATGAACGATAATTATGGTAGTCAAGGTGATTTAGAAACTCTGTATTGGAATACATTTGGAGATCCATCTTTTGAAGTTAGGTCAAACTATCCTCAGCCTCTAGATGCCTCACATAGTAATGTTATCATTCTTGGTAGCTCGGAGTTAGTCATACAGACAAATAGTAGTGAAGCTGTTGCTGCATTGACTAAAAATGGTATTATACTTGGTGTTGCTTCTGCTAATGAAAATGGAATTTGTCAAATAAATTTGGAGGAGCCTTCTATCGTCCCTGGCTCTATAGATTTAGTCATTACTTCATACAACAGTATACCCTATGAAACAGAAATAAATGTAATAGCACCTGATGGTTCCTACATGCTTTTAGATGATTTTTCGATCTCAAATAATAATGATGAGGCAGTGAATTTTTCTGATCAAGTGTCCTTATCAGTAATGATCGAAAATGTTGGTACTGAAACTTCTGGCTTCATCACAACAACATTGATAAACCAAACCGATAATGCAATAGTATTAACCCCATCAATTACCATTGATTCTGTATTATCTAATCAAGTGCTTGAAACTGGACCATTTGAATTTGAAGTTTCATCTAATGTTTCTAATCAAGAGAATGTTGAATTTAAATTATTAATTGAAGAAAATGAGAACTCTTGGGAGTATCCGATCTCACTTACAGCAAACGCGCCAGAGTATAATATGGTATCATCTTCAATTTTTGATGGAGAAAACGGCTCTTTAGATCCTGGAGAAAACGTTTCAATGCAAATGGTTATTGAAAATACTGGTAGCGCTGCTTTACACTATCCAACTTTTGAGGTTTATGAAAATGATGACTATATATCTCTAGAGTATGTTTCATCGGATAATGCTTATTACTGGGATGTAGGCTTGTCAGTTATGATCAATGTTAATGTGAGTGTTTCTGAAGATACTCCTGTAGGCCACTCTTCCATTGCTTGGCTTGATATTGGTAGCTTGAATTCTGATTATGAATCTTTAATGTCGATACCGCTTAACATTGGTATGTTAATGGATAATTTTGAATCTGAAGGTTTTTCAACCCATGACTGGCGGTTTGCTGGGCAAAATGAATGGTTTATTCAAGGGCAAGAGGTCTTTGATGGTGATTTTTCAATAAGGAGCGGAGCAATAGGGAACAATCAAACTTCTGAGATCTCAGTTGAATATAATGTCTTGAATCAAGGGAATATTAATTTTTTCGCTAAAGCCTCCAGCGAGCAAGGTAATTCTGGCACTATTTATGATTATCTATCTTTTTATATTGATAATGAGCAGATGGTGGTTATAGGTGGAGAAAGTGATTGGGATGAGTATTCTTTTATGGTTACACCTGGGTTGCACACGTTTAGATGGGTTTACGAGAAAGACAATGCAGGTTCTTCTGGGCAGGATTGTGCCTGGTTAGATAATATTATTTTCCCTCCCGGTTCAATTCCACCCTTAAACATTGATTTTGGTGATTTGAATGAAGATGATAATATTAATGTATTAGATGTAGTTCTTACAGTTTCCTCCGTGCTTGGCTATGGAGATTTAACTTCAGATCAAACGCTAGCCGCTGACATTAATATGGATGGAGTAGTGAATATCATTGATGTAACAATGATTATTGATATGCTTTTTGCTGATTAAGCGTCATATCAAAAAATATAATAATTCCTAAGGTAGAATGGTCCAACTAGCATCCCCATGAAGATCTTTTCTTTAATTTTAGATCATCCCAAAAAAACAGTACTTTCTATATGTATCATAACAAGTTTGTTTTGCATATCTATTTTTGATTTATCATATGATTTTACTATCGAACAGCTATTTGCCAAAGATAAGCAAGAAACTGAGCAGTACTTTGATTTTCAAAATGAATTTTCTAGAGAAGATAATGTATTTTTGCTAGTTCATGAGAACCCAGCTTTAATAAATAATCAATTTTTAGATTCTTTATCAGTACTTGTTAGGCAGATGAAGGTGAGTAACTTTTTCATCGATTTAGTATCTTTAGCCGACATTAAAAAAGGCGGGGAAAATAGATCAAATGATTCAGGGTTTGATCATATTTCATCTAGGTTATTAAATATGTTTTCTAAAGATTCCCTTCATGGAGCTATTTGGCTTACGTTAAAAGATGAATACAATACATTTGGTAAGCGTGCTGATGTAATTAAATTTTTGAAAAATACTACTGCTGAATATAATTGGGGTTGGACATTTTCTGGTTTGCCTGTAGTGAGGAACACATATGTAGATTACATGATACAGGATAATATAAAATTTATTCCACCAGTAGCTTTTATACTAATTATCTCGCTCGCACTATTATTTCGTAGTTGGGTATTTGTGGTTTTGCCTTTGGTCACTGTATTAATCACAGCGATATGGATACTTGGAATGATGTCAATATCAGGCAAAGGATTAAACGTAATGACGTATATGGTGCCAACCTTACTTTTCATTATAGGAGTTAGCGATTCTATTCATTTTCTTTCAAGGCTAAATATATACCTAGATAAAGACATTGATATAAAAGAAGCCCTTAAGCTTTCAATGAACGACATGGGGATAGCATTATTTTTAACTAGTCTTACTACTGCAATAGGTTTTTTAGCGCTACTGTATTCATCTATTGCTATTGTTCAAGAGTTTGGTGTATTTATAGCTAGTGGAGTCTTCATTGCCTATGTATTGACTTTGACATTCATACCGAGTATGATAATGATATTGCAGAGCTCTTTGACTAGTAATGCAAACAAAAAAGAAATTAGTAGAATCAAACTTCTTAAAGGCTTTTCAAAATTGGTCAAAAGAAAACCCAAACAAGTAATTTTCGTATCTATACTACTTACCTTAATATTTTTAGCAGGTGCATCAAAAGTTGCTACTGGCAGTTCATTACTATCTGACCTTCACCCTAGAAGCTCATTATATATAGATTTAAAAAATGTAGAGCATTGGTTTGGTGGAATATTACCAATGGAGATAATTATTGAAAAAGATGATAACATCGATCTGCCTATGCATAATAAAGTAATTATGGGTCATGTTAAAGATTTTCAGAATCAATTAAATAATATGTTTCCAGAATCAAATTGGATATCTATTCAACGAGTTTTAGAGGAGGTTTTATACGAAATTGACCCTAATGAGAAATTCCCTCCTGATCAAGAAACATTAGATCAGATAAACATGCTAACTCAAGATCAAACACAGACTCTTATAAATTTTGATGAAGATAAAATTAGAATTTCTGGAATGTTGCCTGACCTTTCATCTGATGAATTAGATGAGGCCAGAGATTCAATTATATTATATGCAAAACAGAATTTTCCAGATTGGTTATCTGTCGTAGTTACAGGCACAATGCCGGTAGCTTTAAATACAAATGATTATCTTATTGTAGACCTTTTTAGTGGATTTGGTTTGGCATTCATTTTTATTAGTATAATTATGGGTTTATTATTTTTATCTGTCCGGATAGGATTGATAAGTATGCTTCCAAACTTAATTCCCATAGTATTTGCAGCTGGTTATCTTGGGTTCATGGGTATACCTATACGGCCTCCAATTGCAATAACATTTTCTATTTGCTTAGGTATAGCAGTGGATGATTCGCTACATTTTTTATTTAGGTTTTGGCAAGAAAAGAAAAAAAATTCAAATATGGAGATAGCGATATCTAACACGATCGAGACAACTGGATTAGCTATGCTAACTTCCACAATAGTATTGGTTTCTGGCTTTATGGTTATTACAGTTTCTAATTTTATTCCCACATCCCAATTTGGAATTATTTCAGCTATAACATTAACTGTGGCATTTATTACTGATGTCACTTTGCTTCCAGCGTTGTTATATATTTTCCCTTTCAAAAGGTCAAAAATAAAAAATGATTAATTGGTTTAAAGGATTACAACACCCTGAAGCTTTTCACGGAAAAGAATCAAGGTCTCCTTATTTTGAAGGGTGGTATCATAAGCTGGTTTCCAAGACAAAAAGGTCAATCGTTATCATTCCTGGCATGTATAGAAGTGGAGAAGATAAAAATGAATTTGCATTTATCATGATCTTTGATGGTAATAGTGGTGACGTTCATTTTGAAAGATTTTCAATCGATAATTTTGTATCTAAAACGGCTGCGTATGATACAGGGATTGGGAAAAATCATTTTTCTAAAGATAAGATCATTTTAGATATAAGATCTGAAAGTTTTAGTATAAGAGGTTCTGTTAATTTTAGCAGCACAACACCTTGGCCAGTAACTTTCTCAGAACCGGGCTGTATGGGGTGGTATAGCTATTTGCCAATAATGGAGTGCTATCATGGCATTCTTAGTATGAATCATAGCCTTTCCGGCGAATTAAGTATGAATGGGGAAAATTTAAATTTTGACGCTGGTGTTGGATACATAGAAAAAGATTGGGGAAGGAATTTTCCTCAAAGCTGGATATGGGCTCAAGCAAATCATTTTAAAAAGGAAAACGTCAGTTTGTCCGCTTCTATTGCGAAAATACCTTTACTTGGAACTCGTTTTGCTGGATTCATAGTTGGTCTGTTAATTAACAATAAATTATATAGGTTTACTACCTATAGATCTGCTAAGATCATAAAAATAAAAAAGAACTCAGATAAGATTGAATGGGTTTTAAAACAAAGAGACTTGACTTTAAGTATATCTATTTTAATTGGTAAAAAATCTGGTATGCTCTATGCGCCTGACAAGTATGACATGGTGCAAAAAGTAGAAGAGCATTTAGACTCATCAATTAAGATTAAACTTCAGAAGCATCAAGAAATAATATTAGAAGACCAATCTGATCATGCAGCAACTGAAGTTGTAGGCGATATAGAATCATTGCTTGAATTGGCTAATAGTGCCTAATATGAAACAATTATGAATAAATCCTTGATAATTTTTTTGATAACTTTAATAGCCGCTATAGGATTTAATATGGCGTGGGGATTATCAAATACTATGTTAGAAACACCAGAATATGAACTGATTAAAAAAAGCGGTTCATTTGAAATAAGAAAATATGCGCCAATGGTAGTTGCTAGAACTCAAGTAAGTTCTGATTACAGTGAGGCAACTAGTAGAGGATTTAGAAGAATTGCGAATTATATTTTTGGTGGTAATGATGCTAGCATTGAAATTGCAATGACAGCCCCAGTAATTACTGGTAGTCCAGTAGATGCAAATGGCAATTATGAAATAGCATTTATGATGCCTAAAGCTTACGATAAGGCAAAGCTTCCGAAGCCGAACAGTTCTAATGTAGAGATAGCTGATCGAGAGCTTGATAGTGTCGCTACAATTTCATTTGGAGGCTGGGCGACAGCAAGTAGGGTTAAGAAATTCCAAAAAGAACTAGATAGCTGGATATCTCAGCAAGGTCTAAAAAAAATTGGAAATTTTATGGTTGCTCAATACAACTCTCCTTGGGCTTTACCTCCGTTCAGACATAATGAGATTATGGTCAGAATCTCTAGATGAATAGAGAGTTAATTCAAATCATTGAAGGCTTAGAGACCTCAGATGGTGCTGGTGTTAAATTAAGAAGAATCATTGGAGGTCCAGATTTAAATATGCTCGACCCATTTTTACTTTTTGACGAATTTGGTAGCGATGACCCTAATGACTATATAGGTGGGTTCCCTCCTCATCCTCATCGAGGTTTCGAAACGATTACTTACATGTTGAATGGTAAGTTCAAACACAAAGACTCTGCTGGCAATGAAGGGTATTTATCTGATGGATCTGTGCAGTGGATGACCGCTGGAAAGGGCGTGATACATAGTGAAATGCCAGAGCAGACAAATGGTTTATCTAGAGGGTTTCAGCTTTGGTTGAATCTCCCAAAAAAATTAAAAATGATTGAGCCTTCTTATAATGACATACCAGCTGAATCCATACCTAAAGTCAATATTCCTGGCGGCTGTATAAAAGTAATTTGTGGCGAAATTAATGGAATGAAAGGACCTGGGCGAGCGCACACAGGAATGCTGTATTACGATATTTCGCTCTCTCCGGGAAATAATATAGAAATATCTGTGGATGATGATTGGAATAGTTTTGTTTATGTCTACAATGGTAAAGCTAAAATAGCCAATAAGAGTTTAAATAGTGGTCAACTAGGAGTATTGAGTGATAGTGGGATAGTAGATTTGCATGCCGATGGTTCAAGTGATTTAAAGTGTATTATCGTTGGGGGAGAAAAATTAAATGAGCCAGTTGTTAGGGGTGGCCCATTTGTAATGAATACTAAAGCAGAAATTTTAAAGGCATTTAGTGATTATCAGGAAGGCATATTGACCAAATAGAGGGAAGAAAAATGAGATTAAGTATTATCAACATCACTATTATAGGATTACTACTTATTACGGGGTGTTCAACCAAAGATAAAAATAGTAGCAAAGAGGTTAAAGTATTAAGCGTAAAAGAAACTAAACTAAATGCAGGCATATACAATGTGTTAGAAGGCAGCAGCCAAGTATTATGGGAATGTGAGTGGTTAGGAGGTGCTAGGCATGATGGTAGTGTTCAATTAGTCAGTGGATCTATTGATATTTCTTCATCTTCTGATGTTAATGGCAAATTTATAGTAGATCTAAACTCAATGAAGTGCTTTGATCTTAAAAATGAAGGCACAAATAAGAAATTAATTGGGCATTTAAAGAGCGATGATTTTTTTGATGTGACAAACTACCCTAATGCAGTTTTAGAATTAGTTTCTGGAAAAAATATTAGTGGCAATGAATTTAAATTTAATGGAAATCTAACAATAAAAGGACGGACTCACCCCATAATCTTTAAGGGAACTGTAACTGAAAATAACTTATCTTATGATGCTGACCTAAAATTAATTTTTGATCGTTCAAAATATGATGTGAGATACAGGTCTGCTAGTTTGTTTTCAGATCTTGGAGACAGAATAATAGCAGATGATGTAAAATTGACTGTAAAAGCAAAGTTTAAGCGGGATAGTAAAATCTGATTAATATTATGAATGATAAAATAAAAATGATTATTAACATTGTTGGATTTTACATAGGCTGGTGGGGATGTATATTGGGTTCATCAAATGGCCTGCCTTACATTGGGCCAATATTAATGTTATTATTTATCATATTCCATGGTGCTTTTTTTGTAAAAGATTATAAAGAAATACAGTTCATTGTAGTCATAGGTATCATAGGCACAATTGTTGATAGTGGGTTAGTATTATCAAAATATTTTGTTTATGCTGGTTCTTATTCAGAGAATCTTTCTATTGCGCCATTATGGATAACCGCAATGTGGGCAGGTTTCGCAGCTACGGTTAATCACTCAATGTTATTTTTTCAAAAAAAATGGGCTTTAATGATTATTGCGGGTGGTGTCTTTGGGCCTGCTGCTTATTTTACAGGAAGAGGCTTTGAAGCAATATATTTTGAGTTAGGATCTCTATCCTCTGCATTAATCATTGGAGTTGTATGGGCAATTTCAATGCCGATGGTTTTTTATATTAATGAAAAAATAGTTTTAGGCAAATAGCGTTATGAAAAAGCATTTATTTCTTTCTTTTTTATTTTTTTTAATTTGCTTTAGTTGTGAGGAAAGTATGGGAGAAAAAGAGTTTGGGGAGTTAAAGACGGTTGATTATGTAGATCTAGAACGATTTATGGGTGATTGGTATGTAATCGCCAATATACCAACATTCATAGAGAAAGGCGCAGTGAATGCTGTGGAATCATATGAGCTAGGTTCAGAAGGGAGAATTAATACCACATTTACTTTTAGAAAAGGATCAAGCACGGGCCCTGAGAAAAAGTATAACCCAACGGGCTTTATCTATAATACTAAGACAAACGCTGAGTGGCGCATGCAGTTTCTCTGGCCATTCAAGGCCCCTTTTTTAATTATCGATCTAGATGATGATTACAGTTATACTGTAATTGGGATACCTAGCAGGAAATATGTTTGGATAATGGCTCGAGATCATGTTTTAGATCAAAACATTTATGATGCAATAATATCTAAACTTGAAAAAGTTGGTTATGATATAACTCAAATTCAAAAGATTGAGCACAACTGGGAATAAAATTCCGCATTAGATATATAGCTTTTATAAAATGAAAATTGCAATTATTGGCTCAGGCATATCAGGTCTCACAGCGGGGTACTTACTTAATAGAAATCATGACATTTCAATATATGAAGCTAATGACTACATTGGAGGTCACACACATACCCATCATATAGAGCTAGATAATAATAATTACGCTGTCGATACTGGCTTCATTGTCTACAACGAGCGGACATATCCTAATTTTATTAAACTTTTGGATCAGCTTGGAGTTGAAAGGCAGTTATCTACGATGGGTTTCAGTGTAAAGTCTATAAACGAAGATTATGAATATTCTGGTGAGTCTTTAAATACTCTATTTGCTAAAAGGTCCAATATTTTTAGAGTTGGATTTTTGAGAATGCTTTATGAAATGTATAAGTTTGGTAAAGAGGCTGATGCTTCAGGTGCAGGGTTGGATTCATCAATAACTCTAGGACAATATCTTAAGTCAAAAAATTATTCAGATGAATTTATTCATTATTTTATAACCCCTATGGGCGCAGCAATATGGTCCACTCCAGCTAACAAAGTTTTGGATATGCCAGCTTATTTTTTCATTAAATTTTTTTACAATCATGGCATGCTAGAAATAGTAAATAGGCCAAAATGGTGGGTTATAAAAAATGGTTCATCCCAGTACATTAAAAAAATAATAAAAGGGTTTGAAAACAAAATACATTTATCATCGGCAGTAGTCAAAGTATCTAGGTCAAAAGAAGGGGTAGAAATATTTTTATCTAACCATAATGAAACATTAAAATTTGATGCAGTGATTTTTGCTACTCATAGTGATCAAGCCCTTAAATTACTTGACCGTCCTACAGAATTAGAGTCTGAAATTTTACAAGCGTTCCCATATCAAAAAAATGACGTCATGCTGCACACTGACTCATCAGTTCTACCAACAAGAAAGTTGGCTTGGGCTAGTTGGAATTATCAATTAGATAGAGACCCTAGCGCTCCAGTAGTCCTCACATATAACATGAATATCCTTCAATCAATTAAGGCAAAGAAAACCTTTTGTGTAACATTAAATGACTTTAATTCTGTCGATCAAAATAAAGTAATTAAAAAAATAACCTACCATCATCCTTTATTCACTGTTGATTCTATAAAAGCACAAAAAAGAAAACACGAAATTAGTGGGATTAATAGTACGTATTATTGTGGCGCGTATTGGAGGAATGGATTTCATGAAGATGGAGTAGTCAGTGCTCTAGACGTATGTGAACAATTCGGGGAAGTGCTGTGAGCATTTCAACAGATCACTATATCTATACTGGCATGGTTAAACATCGTAGATATACACCATTCAAAAGAGAATTTTCATACCCTATTTTCATGCTTTACTTGGATATTAATGACTTGGATAGCGTTATGAAAAAATCTCTTTTTTGGAATGTGGATAAACCAGCAGTTGTATCATTTAATAGAAAAGATTTTCATAATGTTGAAACAAAATCCTTGGACAAAGCAATAAGAGATACCGTAGAACAAAAAATCGGCTCAAGGCCTATTGGTAAAATAAGAATGTTAGCTCATCTTCGCTATTTTGGTTATTGTTTTAATCCAGTAAGTTTTTACTATTGTTTTGATAAAGATGATAATAAAGTTGAATTTATTTTAGCAGAAGTAACAAACACGCCCTGGAAAGAGAGGTTTTCCTACGTGTTACGTGCCTCAAATAATAAACAAGAAAATAAAATTAAATCTGAAATGAAAAAGGAGCTTCATGTCTCCCCGTTTTGGGATATGGAACATGTATATGACTGGGCATTTAGTAGCCCAATGGATAAGCTTAATGTGTTTATGAAAAATTATAAGGATGGCGAAAAAGTATTTGATGCTACATTAAATTTGAAAAGGAGTATTCTGAATGAAAAAAGTTTGTTTTCTTCAGTTTTTAAGTACCCCTTCATGACCATTAAAGTTGTATTTTGGATTCACCTGCAAGCTTTTTTTCTTTGGCTTCGAGGCGCAACCTTTTTCATACATCCAAGCAAGGTAAAAAATTAGTTTTATAGAAAGCGTACAAATGGCAAATAATTTTTCAATTGAAAAGGCGGCATCTGATACGAGGATAACTAGAAAGCCGGGAATATTAGTTAAAATATTTCGAGGATTACTTTTATCACAGTTTAAAGAAATAAAACACGGATGTATAGTTCTAAATGAGGGAGAAGAGCGCATAGTATTTGGTGATGAAAACTCCTCATTGAAAGTGGAGGCCCATATTTATTCTAACGAGTTTTACGTATTGGCTGGAAGTGGTGGAGACCTTGGAATAGCTGAGGCATATTCTGCAGGATATTGGGATGCTGACGATATGGTTAAAATCATACAGATCGTAATAAAAAATCAGGACATTCAAAAAGGCCTAGAAGGCGGGTTTGCTAAACTTTTAAGCCCTGTTAATAGAATGATTCACCGCTCTCGACGAAATACTGTTTCTGGAAGTAAAGAAAATATTGTAGCTCATTATGATCTTAGTAATGAGTTCTTTCAAGCGTGGTTAGATAAAAGCATGACATATTCCTGCGCAATTTTTGAGCCAGAGAATTTATCTTTGTATGATGCTTCCATTGAGAAGTTAGATCGAATATGTAGGAAGCTTGATCTAACATCTGATGATCACATAATTGAGATTGGCACTGGGTGGGGTAGTTTTGCCCTGCATGCAGCAAAAAAGTACGGTTGCAAGATCACAACGACTACCATTTCAAATAGGCAGCATGAATATGTTTCTAACTTAATAAAAGTCGAAGGATTAGAGGAGAAAATTACATTATTGAAGGATGATTATAGATCTCTTAATGGTCAATATGATAAATTGGTTTCGATAGAAATGATTGAAGCTGTTGGGTATAATTTCATCCAAAACTTTTTTGAAACCTGCTCTAGGTTATTAAAACCTAATGGCTTGATGGCTATTCAGGGCATTACCTACCACGAGCAAGGATTTGAAAATCATTTAAAATCGGTAGACTTTATTAAAAAATATATTTTCCCTGGATCTAATTTAATATCTGTTAATCATGTGCTTTCTGTCATTAAATCTTACACTGATTTATCCTTAGTTCACTTGGAGGACATTACAAAATACTACGCTGAGACCTTAAAATTGTGGAGAAATAAATACAAAGATGAGTTTGACAAAATCAAAGATATGGGATATAGCGATGAATTTTTAAGAATGTGGGATTATTATTTTATTTACTGCGAAGCGGGTTTTAGAGAAAGGTTCATTGGCGATGTCCAGTTGGTTATGGCAAAGCCAAGTAATAAAAATATTCAAATAAACTATTAATACATATGATAAAAACATTAATTGATTTAGCAGAAAAAGGTATTATGCCAGACTTTTTAATTAGAAGCGGTATAAAAAGAATGCAAAAAGAACGATTGCTATGGGCAAAGTCGAGGTCTGTTTCTGAAGTTGAGGCCCATCATCAAAATTGGGTAGATGAAATGAAGAAGAGCTCAATAGCTTATGTTCCTGAAAAAGCGAATGAGCAACATTACGAAGTTCCTCCTGCTTTTTTCGAGAATGCATTGGGGAAACATTTAAAATATAGCTCAGGTTATTGGCCAAGTGGTATTGATACATTAGATGATTCAGAGTTTGCTATGCTAGAATTAAGTGCAAAAAGAGCAGAGTTAAGTGATGGAATTGATATACTAGAATTAGGTTGTGGATGGGGGTCTCTAACCTTGTATATGGCAAAAGAATTTCCAAATAGTTCTATCACAGCCGTTAGTAATTCAAAAGATCAAAGGTTGTTTATCGAGAAAAAATGCCAAGAACGAAACATTGGAAATGTGAAAATTATAACAGCAGATATGAATGAATTTTCAATAGATGATAAATTTGACAGAATAGTATCAGTCGAGATGTTTGAGCATATGAGAAATTATGAGCAGTTATTAGATAAAGTTTCAAGCTGGTTGAAGCCAAGCGGAAAGTTATTCATCCATATATTTACCCATAAAACTCTAGTGTATCCCTTTACAGAGGATGGTGAGGGCGATTGGATGGGACGTAATTTTTTTAGCGGAGGTATTATGCCATCGCATCAATTGCTTTTGTATTTTCAAAAAAGATTAAATATTGAAGAAAGTTGGCGTTTTAATGGTTCACATTATGAGAAAACTTCACTTGCATGGTTGAATAAAATGGATGCCAATAAGAATAAAATTATGTCAATTTTTAGTGAAACATACGGTGATGAGAATGCATCCATTTGGTTTCAAAGGTGGCGTATATTTTTTATGGCATGTGAAGTGTTGTTTGGTTATGATAATGGTAATGAGTGGGGAGTATCGCATTATAGATTTGTAAAATCTTCCGATTAAACATTATTATTTGATATGGTCATTATTTTTATTTTCATAGCGCACTGGTACAGCAGTTTATTTTTTCAGACAGTTTTTTTGCACCGGTATGCATCCCATCAAATGCTTACAATGTCGAAAAGTTGGGAAAAAGTATTCTTTTTCCTGACATTTCTTACTCAAGGTTCTTCTTTTTTAAATCCTAGGGCCTATGCCATACTTCATAGGCTTCATCATAAGCACAGTGATACTGAAAAAGATCCTCATTCACCAATTTTTTCGAAGAATATTATAAAAATGAATCTTGATACTGTAAAGCATTATGAGTCAGTTAGGCTTAACAAAAAGGATTATTCAAAATATGATTTTGATATGCCTAGGTGGCCTTTGCTAGAAAAAATAGGCGATCACTGGATTACTCGAATCACTTTCATGGGCCTATACACAGTATTATATGTTGAGTTTGCAACAGCTACGTGGCAATATGCTTTACTTCCAATACATTTTGTGATGGGGCCTCTACATGGATCTATCGTTAATTGGTGTGGACATAGATATGGCTACACAAATGATAGAAAAACAAGAGATAACTCAAAGAATACGTTGCCCATAGATATACTGATGATGGGAGAATTATTTCAAAACAATCATCATAGCAGGCCAAAAAATATCAAGTTCTCAAAGCGTTGGTTCGAGATAGATCCTGGGTACGCAATTACTAATTTTCTCTCTAAAATAAAAATACTTAGAATAAAAAACGCTTAAAACGCTCAAAAATACTTGACATATACCTTTGCCTATCAATAATATATGGCATGGTTATTAAGAACAGTAGTTTTGAAAACGATATCAAAATTGAAAAGTACGGCAAGCACGTAAGTGTAAATATGGGTACTCAATACGCTGTAGTGTCATGTACAAAACACCACCTTTCTGATTTTGTAAAAGTTGTAGATGAACTGTCCATGAAAGGATGGGTTATCACCTCAGGTCTTACATCCGAGGATGGGAAGGTCTTCCAAGCTATGTCTAAATCACCAGCCGATAACAATAACGTTAATAGGAACAAAGGAGTTTAGCTATGACAATATTACAAGCTGTAGCTGCTGGATTAGAAAATACAGAAAAGCGTAAAGAACCAAAAAAGAAAGCCGATAGGTATTTTTTAGACGGCAAAGTTGCTGATAGAGAACTAAAAGTATGTAATCTTTGCAAGATAGTCTGGCAAAGACATGTATTTAATGGTAAAACAACTATCAAGTACTATGATGAAGTGCCAAGATACGGTAAAGAAAAGTGTGTCTGCCCTAGCTGTAGTCAATAATTATATAAATTTTGAATATATTAATTATAAATGCATCTGGACGCACTGGATCTGCCATTGTTAAAGAGCTATCTGGTTCAGAGTCTAATCTAATTTTAACATCAGGATCTTCTGATTCCGTAGATGGATTAGACGCCATTCAATGGCGGTATGAAGGTGAAGACTCTGTGGAATCATTATTTAATGATGTAAAGTCTAAACATGATGAGATTCATGCTGTAGTAAATTGTCTTGGATCCATATTTTTAAAACCTGCGCATCTTACTAAAAAAGAAGATTTTGACAGCGTTATAGATTTAAATCTGAGGTCTTCTTTTTTCATTCTAAAAAATTCTATACCGCTCATGAGAAAAAATGGAGGAAGCTTATTATTTTTTTCATCAGCAGCCGCAAATATTGGTCTTTCCAATCATGAGGCAATAGCAGCAGCTAAAGGCGGTTTGGAAGGTTTAGTAAAATCAGCAGCAGCAACGTATGCGAAAAATAATATTAGAGTAAATGCACTTGCTCTAGGATTAGTTGAGTCAAACTTATCAAACAATATAGTATCAAATCCTGCAGCTTTAGAAGTTTCTAAAAAAATGCATAGCATTGGCAAGATAGGGTCGCCTGAAATTATTGCAAAATTTGCAACTCCACTAATTTTGGATAGTAGTAGTTGGATTACCGGATCAATCATTAATATTGATGGAGGGCTTTCAACAACAAAATTAGTGAGTTAAACATGGACAAAATAGATCACATAGCAATACAAACTGATTCTATAGAAAAATCGATTAATTGGTATAAAATGATGTTCGACTGTGAAGTTGAGTTTGAGGACAGTACATGGGCATTAATTAAATTTGAAAATACAAAATTGGCGTTGGTCATTCCTGATCAACACCCTCCGCACATAGCGATTAAAAGAAAAAATTTAGAGAAATATGGATCTCCTGTCAAGCATCGTGATGGGTCCGAGTCTGTGTATGTTGATTCTCCTGATGAAAACACCTTTGAATTAATAAGGTATCCATCAGATTGAAATTATTATTCTTACATTTAGCAATATCCTTTGGTATTATTTTTGGAAAGAGTAACATGACTGCAAAAGATATTTACAGTATAAAATTTAATAATGTTGCCGGTAAAGAAATGTCTTTAGATGAATTTAAAGGGAAAAAGATTTTAGTGGTTAATGTTGCTTCTTATTGTGGTTACACTCGTCAGTACAAGGACTTGCAAATATTGCAAGACAAATATAGTGATAAGGTGCAGGTTATTGCGTTCCCATGTAATGATTTTGGATCGCAAGAGCCAGGTAGTGAAAGTCAAATTGCCCAATTTTGTGAAACAAATTACAATATTAGATTTCCAATTATGAGTAAAGTAAATATAAGGAGCAATCCAATCCACCCTATTTATGAATGGCTCACAAATAGTGATTTCAATGGTTGGAATGATTCTAAACCGAGATGGAATTTTTACAAATATTTAATTGATGAGAATGGGAACTTAATTAAATCCTTTGGTAGTGGTACCAACCCTCTAAGTTCAGAAATCACTGAGTCTTTATAACCACAAAACTCTTGTTATGAGGTAATTACTCTTGAACGCCACAATAGTATTCCCGAATCAATTATTCAAAAGCTCACCTGCTCTAAGTAGAAAAAGAAAAATATTTATTTTACAAGACCCTTTATTTTTCTCAGATATTGAGTATCCAGCATTTTTTCATAAAAATAAAATTCTGCTGCATCTTCTTTCTATAGACTATTACAGGCAAGAATTATCTGACTCTGGGTATGATGTGCAAATAATTGAGGTAGAACAATTACAGAATCAAGACAATTACATTTCATTTTTTAAAAAAAATAACATAACTGAAATATATTTTTGTGACCCTGTTGACTATGTCATAACTAAACGGTTAGGCATTGCTACGAAAAAGTTAAAATTAAAAACGTATAAATATGATACTCCATTATTCATGTTGAATAGCGAAGATGTTAGGGACGAGTTCTCAGATAAAAAGTTTCATTTTATGGCAGCTTTTTATAAAAGACAGCGTAAGCGTTATAATATTTTAATGAATGATGATGGCTCTCCGGTCGGAGAAAAGTGGAGTTTTGACCATGAAAATAGAAAACGTTTTCCAAAGAATATGGAGGCACCTGAAATTCCTGCTATAGACTACCAG
>JAYPIC010000021.1:0-8184 GCA_038127595.1 bacterium
TATCAACATGGTTAAATATTCAAATATATCTGTTCTGTTGACACACAAATTTATGGATGCTGTTAAAAATGATACAGACTTTGATCTAGTGTTTGATGGCCAAGTATATGAGACCATAAAGGCCAAAGACCTATGGGATAAAATAATCAACAGTGCTCATGCTAGTGCAGAACCAGGATTATTATTTTGGGATACCATGACAGACTACCACAATGCTGAATATTGTTCTCCTCTAGTTTCTACTAATCCCTGTGCAGAGCAACCATTACCAGATGGTGGGTGTTGTAATCTTGGTGCTGTTAATCTTGAACGTTTTGTAGATGAGAACCAAAACTTCATGGTTGAGGAGTTTAAAGAAACTGTTGAAATAGGCACTAGATTTTTAGATAATGTAGTTGATTACAACCTAGATCGTCACGCACTAGAAGACCAAAAGAAGAATGCTATGAATGATAGAAGAGTGGGATTGGGTATTCTTGGCCTTGGAGACATGCTTGTACGAATGGGTATACAATACGATAGTGAGGATGCAATACAAACTATTGATCAGATCATGACAATATTTAGAGATACCGCATATGAGACAAGTATTAATCTGGCCAAAGAAAAAGGGCAATTTCCACATTTTAACTGGAAGGGATACAACAAGAGTAAGTTTGTAAAGGCTCTTCCTAAATCAATTAAAGAAAAAATTAAAAACAATGGCATTCGCAATTGTACACTAACTACCGTTGCCCCAACTGGTAGTGGTGCGATTGTCGCGAGGGTTACTTCAGGAGTAGAACCTATATTTGCCACATCCTACAAAAGAATGGTGAAAAAGAACGATGGTGGATATGGAAAAGAATTTGAACAATACACAGTTTACCATCCAATCATTAAAGAACTCTTTGGTACAGATGAGAATCTTCCTGAATACGTTACTACTGCCCACAAAATTGATCCATTTTTTAGAGTTAAAATGCAAGGTACTGTCCAGAAATATATAGACTCATCTATTTCCTCGACAGTGAACTTGCAAGAAGACATTCCAGTAGAGACAGTTGCAGACATATACATGAAAGCATACGAAAATGGGCTTAAAGGAATAACTGTTTATAGGGAAGGAAGCAGAGAAGGAATTCTAATTACGAATGATGACAAAGAGAAAAATGAAAAAGATTCAACTGATGTTTCTACTAAGAAATTAGAAGGAAGTCCTCGTCTAAGGCCAACTCAAACTTTAGGCCTTACTAGACGTATCAAAACTGGAGAAGGCACATTATACATTACGATCAATGAAGATGAACAAGGATTATGCGAAGTTTTTACAACAATTGGGAAAGCTGGAGGTAATGCAGCTGCACAATCTGAAGCAATTAGTAGACTAATCTCTCTTGCACTACGGTCAGGAGTAAACCCGCAATCAATTGTTCGCCAATTAAAGGGTATATCTGGACCTAACCCAACTTGGGAGGATGGTCGTTTAATACTATCAACCCCAGACGCTATCGGTAAAGCACTTGATGACTACCTTCATGAGAAAAATCAAAGAACAGAAGAAGACAAGGCACAATTATTAATTACTATGGATATAGATAAGGACAAAAAAAAAAGTCCTAACAAAGAAGAAGATATGAGCTTAGACACAGCTAAACTTATGATGTGCCCAAGCTGCGATAGTAGAAGTGTAGTTAATGAAGGTGGATGTTTGACCTGTCAAAGCTGCGGCTGGTCAAAATGTGATTAACAATAAATAAAAAATATAATTTATTAAACTTTCAACAGGTCTTTTTCTTTATTTTCCTGTTGAATTTCTAGTTCTTTAATATGACTGTCGGTAATAGTCTGTAATTCAGTTTCTCTACCTTTTATTTCATCTTCGCTGATATTTTCTTTCTTACCATAATCATGTATTTTATGAATGGCATCTCGCCTTATGTTACGCACAGCAATTTTTCCATCTTCAATAATTTTATGAATGAACTTAATCAACTCTTTTCTGCGCTCCTCAGACAATGCAGGGATTGGAATCAATACTGCATTACCATTATTACCTGGAGTAAAACCTAAATTAGCATCAACAATAGCCTTTTCAATTAAAGGAATGAGGGACTTTTCATAAGGCTGCATAGTAATCAATTTGGGTTCAGGTACGGATACAGTCGAAACTTGATTTAATGGCGTCGGATTTCCATAATAATCTACTACTATTGAATCAAAAATTTCTGGGTTAGCCCTACCAGTTCTAATCTTATTTAATTCATTTTGCGTATGACTCAAAGCAGAGTCCATACGCATATTTGCATCTTGATGAATATTGTCTAGCATTATTTACTTATAGTCGTACCTATATTACTTCCGCTAATAATATCAATCAAGTCTCCAGAAGACTTAATATTAAATACTTTTATAGGAATGTTATTTTCATGGCATAAAGTAATTGCTGTCATGTCCATTACTCTTAAATCATCTTGTATTACTTTATTATATGATAATTCATTGTATTTTTTAGCATCAATATATTTTTGGGGATCTTTATCATGTACACCATCTACCTTAGTTCCTTTTAGTAATATTTCTGAGCCCAATTCATTTGCCCTTAAGGCTGCAGCAGAATCTGTAGTAAAAAATGGATTCCCTGTTCCGCCTGCAATAATAACTATTCTGCCTTTTTCCATATGCCTAATAGCTCTTCTTCTAATGTAAGGCTCTGCTATTTGAGTAACGTTTATGGCAGAAAGTGTTCTTGTCTCACATCCAATTTTCTCAAGAGCATCCTGCAATGCTATGGCATTCATTATCGTTGCAAGCATACCTAAATAATCTCCAGTAACCCTATCCATACCACCAGCACTTGCTTCCATACCACGAAAAATATTACCCGCACCAATAATTAAACCAATGTTTACATTAGATTTATAAACAGGTTCAATTTCTCTTGCTAAATAAAGAACCTTTTCTGGGTCAATTCCAAAACCATGCTTATTGGCAAGGACTTCACCACTTAGCTTTAATAAGATACGACTGAAAACTGGTTCAGGCATTATGTAAAAGTGTGTATGTCTTAGATCTCGGAATCTGTTTCACCAACAGCAAAACGAATATATCTATTAATAGTGATATTTTCTCCAAGAGTAGCTATTGTCTCTGTAACTAGGTCATTAATTTTCTTTTCAGAATCTTTAATATATGCCTGTTCCATTAAGCAGTTTTCTTGATAAAATTTTGACAACCTACCTTCTACCATCTTTTCAATAATATTGTCAGGTTTTCCAGATGATTTAGCTTGCTCAGTGTAAATCTCTTTTTCTTTGGAAATAATTTCATCTGAAACGGAATTTTTGTCGAGGGCAATCGGATTAGTAGCGGCAATTTGCATAGCTAAATTGTGTGCAAGTTCAACAAAACCATCAGTTTTAGCAACAAAATCAGTTTCACAATTCACCTCAATCATTACACCAAGTCTACCTCCTGCATGAATATAAGAATAAACTAGGCCCTCCTTAGTTTCCCTTGAACCTTTCTTCTCTGCCTTAGCGACACCAGATTTTCTAAGAAAATCAATTGCAGCTTCTAGGTCACCGTTTGACTCTGTCAAGGCATTTTTACAATCCATCATACCAGCACCAGTTTTATCTCTGAGTTGTTTTACTGTATTTGCATCTATTGCCATTAATTCTACTCCTCTTCCTCTTTCGAAGTTTCTGTAGAGACATTTACAACTTTATCATCTACAATAGAGCCAGTTTCTTTTTTATCTTTGCTCTCGCCCTTCACTTCAAGTATTGAGTCTGCAATACTACCTATGATAAGTTGAATCGTTCTTAATGAATCATCATTCGCTGGAATTGGGAAATCTACAATATTCGGGTCAGTATTAGAATCTACTAGCGCAACTGTAGGTATATTCATGCTCGTGGCTTCTTTAATAGCCGTAGCTTCATATTGGCCGTCTACAATTACGACAGCATCTGGAGGTTTTCTCATATCCTTGATGCCACGATGCTGATCAGAAAGCTTGACACGCTCCCGATTTAACATCTGAGCTTCTTTCTTTGTTAAATTTTCGTAAAGAGAGGAGCCCTCCTTTTCTAAGGATTTTAATCTTTTTATACTCTTTTTAATAGTTGTAAAATTAGTTAAGGAGCCACCTAACCAACGTTCAACTATGTAGAACATACCACACCTATCCGCTTCTTGTTGAACGATATCCTTAGCTTGTTTTTTCGTACCAATGAATAAGATTTCACCATTCTTTTTTACAACACTTTGGATGAAATCTGTAGCTTTTTTGAATGAAGATATCGTTTCATCAAGATTAATAATGTGAACACCATTTTTTTCCATTAAAACATATGGCTTGTAATTTGGATGCCACTTTCTCGTCACATGGCCAAAGTGCGCTCCAGTATCTAGTAAATCTTCGAATTTTATAAGTGTCATATTTGTATTATCTTTTTGAGAATTGGAATTTTTTCCTAGCTCCAGGTTGGCCAGGTTTCTTTCTTTCGACCTTACGAGAGTCTCTAGTTAATAAGCCATTTGCTTTTAAAGCTGGTCTGTTTTCAGGGTCAACTAATACTAGGGCTCTGGAGATACCTAGTCTTATCGCACCAGCTTGCCCTGAAAGCCCACCTCCTTTAACATTTACTGAAATATCATATTCTTTAATTTTCCCTAGAACATTCAAGGGCTGTTTGATAATTGCAGCTAAACTTTCGCGAGGAACATAATTATCAACATCAACTCCATTAACTACAATATTTCCCTTTCCTGGCGAGACGAGAGAAACTCTAGCTACTGAACTCTTCCTTTTTCCGGTTCCAATAAATTTTGTTTTTTCTGCCATGTTATATCTCTAGTGGTTTAGGAGATTGAGCTTCATGAGGATGGTTAGGCCCTGAATAAACCTTCAAATGCGAATACATTCTTCTACCAAGTTTATTGCTAGGAAGCATTCCCTTAACTGCTTTTTCAATTATTCGTTCAGGGTAAGTTCTTCTTAAGTGTGCTAGACTAGAGGTTTTAACACCACCAGCATAGCCGGTGTGACGAAAGTAAGTCTTTTGCTCTTCTTTACTTCCGGTAACTACTATTTTCTCGGCATTAACAACTACCACACAATCACCATTATCCATGTGAGGAACATAATTTACTTTATGTTTGCCCTTAAGAATTTGAGCGATTTTACTAGCTAATCTGCCAAGAACTTGAGAATCAGCGTCTGCAATCCACCATTTTTTATCTATTTCTGATATTTTTAAAGTTTTTGTTTTCATTTTTAAAACATTTAAGCCAACGAACTTAATTAAATGATTTATCGATTTCAAACATTATTACAAAGAATTTTTAATAATATTTTAATATTAATTGCAGATTAATTTGTAGTGATAACGCCCTTAGATATTGTATGTATTATTTTTCCTGACAATTGAGCGTTAATGAATGGAGAATTTTTTGATTTTGAATTAATATTATTTCTATTAAAAACCCATTTTTCATCCTCATTGAATAAGACAAATTCTGCCTCTTTACCCTCTTTTAATAGATCATTGTCAAATCCCATAATTTTTCTTGGTGACACTGTTAAAAGCTTGATCATTTCCATTAATCCCAAGTCTTCATCGTCAACTAATACTTTTTTAACTACACCTAAACAAGATTCTAAACCAATCAAACCGCATGAAGCCAAATCAAAAGTAGTGTCCTTATCATGTGAAGTATGTGGAGCATGATCTGTTGCAATGCAATCGATTATACCATCTTTTATTCCTTGGATTAAAGCCTTCCTCGACCTTATATCTCTAATTGGTGGAGCCACCTTAAAATTTGTGTCATAATCATACAAAGCCTCATCAGTGTAAAATAAATGATGAGGAGTAACCTCAGCTGTTATTTCATTGTATTGATTCTTCATATCGGTAATATACTTAACAGACTCCGCCGTACTTACGTGAGGTACATGCAATCGAGCTCCAGTTAGTTCAGCCAATTTTAAATCACGAAAAACCATAATTGATTCTGCTATATTTGGGTTGCCAGATAATCCTAATTTTGTTGAGACTATTCCTTCATTCATTAAGCCATTAGCTCTAAGACAATCATCCTCAGCATGATTTATGATAGGGACATTAAACATTTTAGAATATTCTAAGGCTTTCCTCATTACTAAACCATTTTGAATTGGTAGCCCATCATCACTAAAAGCAACTGCACCAGAATCTATCATAAGTCCCATTTCACTTATTTCTGAACCAGCTTGCCCTTTAGTAACTGAACCAATAGGATGAACATGTACCGGCATTTTTTTCGTATTTTCAATAACATAATTAATTAATTCAGGACTATCTATTGGAGGCTCAGTATTTGGCATGGTACACACTCTAGTGAAACCACCAGCTAGGGCAGATTTACAACCAGATAGTAATGTTTCTTTATCTCCATTTCCAGGATCTCTAAAATGAACATGCAAATCACAAAAACCATGAGTAAGGGTTAATCCATTACAATCAATAAAATCAATATCATTTTCAGCATCAATTATTCCAATTTCCTCAATCTTTCCATCAACAAGCATTATATCTTTAATAGTTTCAGTTTCATGTAAAGGGTCAATGATTTTTGGTTTTTTCAATAAAAGTCTACCCTTTATTTGTTCAATTTTCATCCCCATCCTCTTCCTTTGCACCTAACAATAAATATAGAATCGACATTCTCGATGCTACTCCATTTAAAACTTGCTCTAAAATAATTGCTTGATCACTATCTGCCACCTCGCTATCAATCTCAACACCTCGATTCATTGGCCCCGGATGCATTATTACAAGCTCCTTATCCCTTCTAGATATTCTTTCATATGTGACTCCAAAGAGCCTACGGTATTCTCTGTTTGAAGGAATTAAACCTATGCCCATTCTTTCTCTCTGAATCCTTAGAATGTTAACAGCATCAGCCCATTCGATAACCTCGTCAATATTATAATTGACATTTACACCAAGTTCTGAAATTTCTTTAGGTACTAAGTTAGGCGGCCCACATAATGTAACATTTGCACCCATTGTGACTAATCCATAAATATTACTTCTTGCAACTCTACTGTGGTAGATGTCGCCAATAATTGCAATATTTAAACCTTTTATCTTTCCAAATTTTTCTTGAATACTCATCATATCAAGAATGGCCTGAGTTGGATGCTCATGGGTGCCGTCACCAGCATTTATTATTTGAGCATTAATAAATTTTTTCAATTGATATGGAGCACCAGGAGAAGGGTGTCTCATTACGACAGCATCTATTTTCATAGCTTCAATATTTTGGGCAGTATCTTTAAAGCTTTCACCTTTTTTTAAACTACTAGTAGAGGCAGAAAAATTTACAGTGTCAGCACTAAGCCTTTTTTGCGCAAGCTCAAAACTAATCCTAGTTCTTGTTGAATTTTCAAAAAATAAATTAACTATCGTTTTCCCTTGTAATGATGGGACTTTTTTTATAGGCCTTTCAAGGACCTCTTTAAAATTAAAAGCAGTGTCAATTATTTGTTGAATATCCTCCTTAGGAAATTTTTCTAAACTAATTAAATGTCTATGATCAAACATCACTCATCTCCATTTATTAAAAAAACACCATCCTCACCATCAGACTCTACTAAACGAACAGCAATGTGTTCGCCAGAATGCGTAGGGATATTTTTTCCAACAAAATCAGCTCTGATAGGAAGTTCTCTATGGCCTCTATCAACAAGCACTGCTAATCTTATGATAGAAGGTCTTCCAAAACTGTTTATTTCATCTAATGCTGCTCTTATTGTACGACCAGAGTAAAGAACATCATCGATTAAAATTATAACTTTATCACTTAAATCAAATTGTATGTCAGTGCCTTTAATTTCAGGCATAGTCAGTCTATCTCTAAAGTCATCACGGTGAAAAGTAATATCTAAAGAACCTAGCTGGATTTCTATATCAGTAAAATCTTGAATGAGTTTTCTTAACCGACCTGCAATTGGAACACCTCTATTATGAATGCCAAGAAGAATTAAATTAGATAAATCATTATGATGCTCAATAATTTCATGAGCAATTCGAGTTATTTTGCTTGAGATATCTTTAGATGATAGAATTTTTCTATTTTTATTCAATTTTTAAATTAGATGACATAAAAAGATGATTAAAAATAGTGTACATCCTTTTTAGTCTCGCTGAA
>JAYPIC010000021.1:8194-19026 GCA_038127595.1 bacterium
TAATTTAAAGGCTATGTTAAGTGTCAAAATAAACAAAAAATGATTGCTAATAAAATTCTTAATTAATTGATTCGTATATATCATAAATACAATCAGACACTCTGCTAGGATCAAGGTTTGTTATATCTACGATAAGATCAATGTTTTCTTTCTTAAACCATTTAATTTGTTTTTTAGCATACTGCCAAGTCTTACTAACGATAGTTTCTATTAATAAGTCTTTATTAATTGAACCATTTAAGTAATCAATTATTTGCTTATAACCAATCGAATCTAGCGCTGGAAAATCAATCTCCATTTTCTCTTTCAAAGCAATTAAACTCCTTACTTCATCTATCCAACCATTATCAAGCATTTTAATTGTTCTTTTTTTAATGTTATTTAAATGAGGATCCTTTTTAATGGTTAAAAAAACAGTAAATAAATTCAATTTATTTGTTTTTTCTATGTACTGATTTTTAAAATTTTCAGAGGGACCTTTTCCTGTTATTTTGTGTATTTCTAAAGCTCTAACTAATCTTTTTTTATTATTTAAATGAACAACTTTATAATATTCTGGATCAATTTTCTTTAATTCATTGTGCAATTTGATAGGATTCTTATCATACCTTAATTCTAAATCTTTTCTTATATCTTCATTAGAACTACTTTTCTCAAAAATCCCATCATTTATCGCGCGATAATACAAACCTGCACCTCCACAAATAATTGGATTCTCTCCAGCATTTATTATGCTATTAACACTATTAATAACCATTTTTGAATATTCACCTGCAGAGATCGACTCCCATGGATTTCTATTTCCAATGAGATGATGTACAATGGACTGCATTTCAATTTTATTTGGCTGAGCTGTACCAATTGACATGCCTTTATATATCTGTCTTGAATCAAGACCCACTACTTGACCTTTTATCAACTTGGCTATCTCTATACTGATATTTGTTTTACCAACAGCTGTCGGTCCAATTATTGTAAATATTTTTTTCAATAAATTATAATGATAGTTCAATAAATTAATTACATACTTAAGCCTATATTAATTTAAATCATGAAAAATTACAGCATAATCATTTTTCGTCATGGAAAATCTGACTGGAACGCTGTCTATGGTAAAGACCACGATAGACCACTATCTAAAAGAGGCATAAATGCTTCAAAAAAAATGGGTATTTTCTTGAAAAAGAAGGACCAAATTCCTGATATAGTGATATCCTCCTCTGCTGAGAGAGCAAAAACTACTGCTGAATTAGCTATCAAGGCAGGAAATTGGAATTCAAATTTTTACATTGATGAAAGAATTTATGGCAGATCTTCCGATTTTCTACTTGAATTAACCAAGCTTATTGATGACAAACATAAGAGTATATGTTTTGTTGGTCATGAACCAACCTGCTCAAGTTTTATATCCCAAAGCACTTTTCATAGTGCTAGGTTTAAAACTGCATCTATGGCTAAAATTAATTTCTCTTTAAATAGTTGGAGTGAAATTGAGTTTGGCCAAGGAACATTAGACTGGTTAATATCGCCAAAAGAAATATCTTAAATTCTTTCAAACCTTTTATCAAGCTCTTCTAAAGAAAGTTGCATAATAATTGGCCTTCCATGAGGGCAATAATAAGGATGCTCAGTCGCAAATAATCTATTTACCAACATCGCCATCTCTTCTTTTGTCATTTGATCTCCAGCTTTAACTGCTGCCTTACAAGCAAATGAGGCAGCTAATGCTTCTTTGTAAGAACTATATTTTTTGCGAGTACTAATGAATTCATCTATAATTTCCTTAATGATTTTCTTTTCATCACCCCAGCTTATATCTGAAGGGGTAGCTTCAACAATTAATTTTGATTCATCTGTTTCAATTATTTTAAATCCAATTTTTTTTAAATAAGGAAAAATTTCTAATAATATATCATATTCATCTTTTGAAAATTCTATTTCTTCAGGGAACAACAATGTTTGTGATGACATGACTTTTGATTCAAAAGCTTGCAAGCTTTCTTCATATAGTACGCGTTCATGCGCAACGTGCTGATCGATGACCACAAGACCACTATTAATTTCTGAAACGATATATTTTTTGTGTACTTGCCATAATTTTTCAATATTAAAATTATTCTCTTCATTTTTAACTGAAGTAATGTTGGAGGCATAAATTTTAGCCCTATCTATTTTTTCAAGATTAGAAGATAAATTATTATTACTCCCAAAATTACTCTGAAATTCAATCGTAGACTGCTTGTTTGAAGTTTGAAAAAAAGAATCTGAATCAGAACTAATACGCTGAAAATTTGGTATAGTATTTAAAATCTCTGTCAAAGCATGACTTACTCCAGATTTTAAAACATGATAGACTCTCCATTCATCTTTAAATCTCACTTCAGTCTTCATAGGGTGCACATTCACGTCTACCTGATCAAATGGCATTTGAATATTTATGACGAAAAAAGGGTACTCTCCCCTTTTAACTAAAGACTGGTAGGATGAATAAACAGCAGAATTAAGAAGTCTATCTTTAATATATCTACCATTTAGAAATATGTATTGTTCACCAAATCGCTTTCTAATGAGATTTAAATTCCCGATATATCCAGAAAAAGTAAAATCAGCTTTAGAGATCATTATCGGTATTAAATTTTTTGGATAGGTATTGTCAAATAATGAGCCTATTCTCTCTTCTAATGTCTCAGGAATAAGATCAATTATTTTTTTCCCATCCGTGACCAAAGAGAGTCCTAAATCCGGGCATGATAATCCAAATCTCTTTACTGTTTCAATTATTTTCCTAGCTTCTGTTCGAGGAGTTTTTAAAAATTTTTTCCTCGCTGGTGTATTATAAAAAAGATCCCTGATTGTAATTTGAGTGCCATCGATTTTTGGAGCTGGAATGACATCACTTAGATTTCCATCAATAACACTGATTTCAGAGCCCTCAGACCGTTCATCATTTGAAATAATAGAGACTTGAGCAACAGAAGCAATACTCGCTAGAGCCTCTCCTCTAAATCCTAAAGTATCAATAGCAAACAAATCATTTAGATTGGATAATTTACTTGTATGAAAACGCTTTAGAGCATTAGGTAATTGATCTTTTTTAATTCCTATTCCATTGTCGCGTACCTGGATTAGTTGATTGCCTCCCTGCTCAATGACTATATCAATCTGTTTTGCACCCGCATCTAGACTATTTTCCAAGAGCTCTTTAACTACAGATGAAGGCCTTTCAACAACCTCTCCAGCTGAAATTTTATTTTGAAGATCTTCTGATAAACGTAAAATATCCATTATAATTTTACTCTTTTATAATTTTTTTGGTTAGGGTAAATGCTTTTTTGTGTAGTCTATTTGATTCTTTTAATAGACCTTCTATCTTTTCTTCAATTTTTGAATCATAATTTGAAATTTTATCAAAACTCGATAAGTTAATCATAACATTAACACATCCACCACGAACACCAGCTAAACCAACTTCAGCTGCAACATGAGCATCTGTTACAGAATTTGGATTACCATATTTAATTAAATCGATTGAAAGTTTGATAATTTCTAATGAAATAATTGCGATTTCTAGCGGCGTGTCAGTTGCTATTTTATACGCTTTGAATAACTCTTGTTTTTTAAATTTAATCTCCGACTTTGATTTTTCAGGCAACCTACTTGCGTCCATTACACTATCAAATGCATGAGTATCTTCATCGACAAGTTCTTTTAGCCTTTTTTGATATTTATGAGCCATTTCGCCTAAACGACTCATTTTTTTACGTTTACTAAAATATTCTTTTTTATCATATGTCAACAAAGAGACCATAGATAAAAGCGCTGCACCCAAAGCTCCTGCAAGAGCAGATACACTTCCACCTCCAGGAGCTGGACTGTTTTGTGAAATAGAGTGAATTAAGTCATCAGTGCTTAAATGCAATAATGAGTCTTTTTTATCTTCGATTGCAAATTCAATTATTTTTTCTTTAGAATTAAACTTAGACACATCATTTAAACCAAGACTTTGCACAGCACATTCTAGAATATCACTTTCCGAAACACCTAAAGATCTGCCTTGCTTATTTAAATAATATTTTCCGGCATCTATAAGTGCAGATTTAGGAATAAGACCTACTAATTCACTGCCAGTGACTCTCAATCCTCTCTTAATCGCTAAATCACACACTGAATCAAAAACCTGATAGATTGGAGAGATTTTAAAATTTGTAAAGTTAATAGAAATTTGTGCCCTATTGTATTCACTTACATACCATCCGATTGCTTTAACACATTTAAACTTTCCTGGAACTTTGATTGGTGAGCCATTCTTATGACGTATGATTTCACCATCTAAAAGGTTTGATGACTTAGGATTTTTTTTTCTCTTACTTCTACCAGCCTCTCTAATTTCAAACGCGATATCAGTAGCCAGTCTTTTATCTGTAGTATTTAAATTAATATTGTATGCAATTAAAAATTCTCTACATCCGATCACTGTTGCACCAGCAGACTTGTTAAATTTAGTTGGACCAAAATCTGGCTTCCAATTTTTATCTTTTAATTTTTGCTCTAGACCCTCATATTCACCTTCTCGAATAGAGGCCAGATTTTCCCTCGATGGAAAAATAGCTGATTTTTCATAAAGATAAACTGGAATATTTAATTCAAGACCGACTTTTTCAGCTAATATAATTGAGTATTCAATGCATTCCTCTATCGAAACACCACTTACAGGAATGATAGGACAAACATCTGTAGCACCAATACGAGGATGTGTCCCCTTATGTAGAGACATGTCAATTAGTTCAGAGGCACGCTTAATACCTTGAAAAGCTGCCTCTATTACACTTTTAGGTTCACCCACAAAAGTTACTACTGTCCTGTTTGTATCTAAACCGGGGTCACAATCAAGAACAGTAACACCTTGAATTGATCTAATTGAACTTACTATACTATTAATTTTTGTTTGGTCAGTTCCTTCACTAAAGTTTGGAACACATTCAATTATTTTACTCAATTAGTCTATCCTTTTATCGCAATATTTTCTAGGTAATATATTAAATACAACACCACAGCTAACATTAAAATTAATCGAAAAAGTGACTTATTACTAACTTTGGTCTTTTTTAAAAACCTTCTCAAATTTCTTAAATCTGATATTTAAAAAAATATAAAAAGAAAAAAATTAAATATTGGATTAATGACCAAAGAAAAGATGTGAATTCCTGTTACCATACTAAAAATTATAACAAATAATAGCACTCTTGGACCATACATCTCCATTTTATAAACCATGTGGCCACCAAAATGCTTTTCAATGAATGGTGTTAGTATCTGTGAACCATCGAGCGGAGAGATTGGGAGAAGATTAAAAACCGCTAGAGTAATATTAATTTGCATAAAAATTATTAAAAAGGTTTTTATATCTGGAGAAAGAAATCCGCTATTTAATAATATACGTAAACTAACTGCACTTAAAATTGCTAATAATAAATTTGATAATGGACCAGCAGCAGCAACTTTGACCATGTCATCTCTAGGGTTATTTAAAAATCTAGAATCAACAGGGACAGGCTTTGCCCAGCCAAATCCCATCAATAATAAAGCTATTGAACCAACAGGGTCAAGATGCGCCATAGGATTAAGTGTTAACCTGCCTAGTCTTGCTGCTGTATCATCGCCTAATCTATATGCCATCCAGGCATGTGCAAATTCATGAAAAGAGAGTGAAAAAACTAAAGCTGGAATCAAAAGAATGATTATTTGAATATCTAGATTCCCAAATATCATTTTAAAATACCTCTTTATTTACTTTTTTGAGCTCGTGGATGATAATGATCATATTCATTTTTCAAAGTCGTCTTATCTAAATGAGTGTATATCTGAGTAGTTGTAATATCAGAGTGCCCTAACATATGCTGAACAAACCTTATATCTGCGCCACCCTCAATTAAATGTGTGGCAAAAGAATGACGAAAAGTATGGGGCGAAATTTTTTTTCTTACTCGAGATTTTAAGGACCACTTATCTACAATTTTATTAACCATCGCCCGGGTAAGAGGATTGCCATTTCTACTAATAAAAAGATTTTCAATCTTTTTATCCTTTAAAAGTTTTCCTCTAAATTTAATCATGAATTTGTTCCATATGGATCTTGATTTTGAGCCAATAGGAACTAGTCGTTCTTTTTTTCCTTTGCCTAGAACTTTAACTAATCCTGGCATTTTCATTAGTTCTTGCTCATACTTTATTCTCGCAGGGTGTTTTTCATGCATTCTTTTAGCTAAATTTACTTTCATAACATCTAAACCATCTAAATCTTCATATTCTAACTCCATATCATCATCAATCATAGGCTCTATCATAGGCTGAAGCACACTCAAGTCACACAGCTCACTTACTCTTAACCCACAAGAATATAATAATTCAATTATTGCATAATCTCTAAAATTCAATGCATCATCCCTAGGTATTACGCTCATGATATTTTCAATTTCATCAGTGGTCAACACTACAGGTAATTTTTTTGACAATTTTGGAGTATCTATTAATAAGGAGGGATTATCATTAAGAATTTTTTCTTTAGATAAAAATTGATGATAAGAACGTACTGAAGTCACCATCCTAGCTATACTTGCAGGCGCAAGGTGGAGGTCACTTAATTTCTTAACATAGTTTCTTATGTGACCCTGATTGATGCTTTCTAAAGACGATATACTTTCTTTATCAGCCAAAAATGAAAGATATCTTTTAATATCAGAGCTATAAGCTTCAATAGTTTTAGTCGATACATTAAGCTCTACCCGAAGCATAGTTAAATAGTCTTGCAGGTAAGAATTATTCAATCTTATAAAACTGATTCTTCTACTAAACTACAAAGAATTTGCCCAATCATTATATGACACTCCTGGATCCTTTGAGTATTATCTGATGGCACTTTTATTGTTATATCAGCTAAACCATCGATTTTCCCTGCAGTTTTACCTGTTAAGGTTATCGTTTTTAATTTTTTAAAATTTGCTTGTCTTATGGCATTTATAACATTTTCAGAATTTCCGCTAGTTGATATACCGATAAGCACATCGCCGGTATCTCCTATACCTTGAATTTGTCTAGAGAAAATTGAATTAAAGTCAGTATCATTTGCCCAAGCAGTAATGAATGAAGAGTCCGTGGTAAGAGCTATTGAGGGGATAGGTTTCCTATCATGGTCGCTCATACCTCCCATTAACTCAGTAGCCAAATGTTGAGCATCTGCTGCACTACCTCCGTTACCGCACCATAATATTTTTTTTGAAGTATTTACAGCATCAATTAATAAGCCAGCTGCTTCCTCGATATCACTTAAACCACTTTCAATTAATAAATGCTTGGTTAATATACTTTCTTCGACTTGTTTCTTAATAGATTCCTGAATCATTTTAATAGACATGATTATTATTTATTGATGAATAGCTGCTGCAAAATCGCTAATTAATTCTTTTGAATTTTCAATTGCTGATCCTATCACAACAAACGAAGCACCAGAATTTACTAGCTGACCTGCATCTTCTGGAGTTCTGACACCACCTCCTACAACAATATCTATATCAATTTCACCGGAGACAGCCTGTAAAGTTTCATTCGGGATTCTATTTTTAGCTCCACTACCACATTCGAGATAAATCATTTTCATTCCTAAGAACTGAGCTGCTAGAGCATGACTTACCAATAAATCTGGTTTAGTAAACGGTAAAGGTTTCGTTCCGCTAATATACTCGACGCTGGTAGGTGAACCCCCATCTATGAGTAAATACGCTGTTGGTATTGTTTCTATTCCAATGTCTTTAACTATAGGAGCTGCAAGAACTTGTTCTCCAATTAAATAATGAGGGTTTCTTCCTGATAACAAAGACATAAATAAAATTGCATCAAAATATTTACTTATCTGGTTTACTCCCCCTGGAAATAAAATCACTGGAATATTTGAAATTGATTTAATTTTTTTTATACGATCATTATAAAAACTGTCCATCATAATACTACCACCTACAAAAATCGCATCTGCTCCATATAAGTTAGCATTTTCAACTAATCCGATGATATTTTCATCATTTTTTTTATCTGGGTCGATCAAAACAATGAAACCAGCTCCTTTTTTTTTAACAGATTGTTTCAGAGTTAGTAAAGTGCTCATCTACCCAATTAGACTTTCATATGCTTTGTTATCAAGTAAATCATAACTTTCTAAACTATCTTCAAATTTTACTTTGAGAATCCATCCTGTGCCGTATGAATCTAGATTAATATTGTCTGGGGAATCTTCTAAATTTTCATTAACGTTTGTAACAACGCCATTAACTGGAGAATATAATTCTGAAACAGTTTTAACTGCTTCGATTTCACCAAATGATTCACCAGCTACAACTTTATCTCCAATTTCTGGTAGTTCTAAAAAAATTATATCACCTAGCTGACTTTGAGCAAAGTCAGTAATGCCAATAGTTGCTTCATTATCTGTGGCTCGAACCCATTCATGCTCTTTTGTATATGATAATTCCTCAGGTACTTTCAATTATTTATCCTCATTTTGATTTGAATTAAAAATAAAACTATCCAGAAAACTAGTGTCAAATTTTCCAGAGCTAAAATTCTTATCTTCCATTATTTTTTGATGATATGGTATAGTTGTTTTTACACCTTCAATGATAGTTTCTTCAAGTGCTCGTTGCATTCTGTTAATTGCACGACCTCTATCTTTAGCATGCACAATTAATTTACCAATCATAGAATCATAATGCGGTGGTATTTTATAACCGCTATATGCATGAGAATCAACCCTGACTCCTTTTCCTCCAGGCATATGAAAGTTACTAATGATTCCAGGAGACGGTCTAAAATCTTTTTCCGGATCCTCAGCGTTTATTCTGCATTCTATAGAATGGCCTCTCAACTTATAATCTGGACTGTAATCTGGACATTTCTCCCCAGCATGTACTTTAATTTGTTGTTTGATTAAATCTACACCAGTAACCATTTCAGTAACAGGATGCTCAACTTGTATTCTAGTATTCATTTCCATAAAATAAAAATTTTTATTTTTATCTAGTAAAAACTCAATGGTTCCAACTCCAACATAATCTATCGCTTTTGCTCCGAGTATTGCAGCTTTACCCATCTTTAATCTTAATGCATCATCGACAGCAGGCGAAGGCGATTCTTCGATTAATTTTTGATGCCTCCTTTGAATTGAACAATCTCTCTCTCCAAATTGAATCACATTACCATCTTTATCAGCTAATATTTGAATTTCAATGTGCCTTGGCTCCTCAATAAATTTCTCTATGTATAAATCACCATTTCCAAAACCATTAAGAGCCTCCTGATAGGCAACTTGATAAAGATCAGATAGCTCATCTTCTTTAGTTACTAATCTCATTCCTCTTCCACCACCACCGGCAGTTGCTTTTAACATTACTGGAAAACCCATTTCATTGGCTAAAACTTTAGCTTCCTCCGCATCATTTAAAATTCCATCACCACCAGGAATTACTGGCACGCCTGCAGACTTCATTGTCTTTTTTGCAGTAGCCTTATCACCCATGGACATTATCATTTCAGGCCCTGGACCAATGAAGGCAAAACCATTTTCAGAACAAATTTTTGAAAACTCCGCTGACTCCGATAAAAAACCATAACCAGGGTGAATAGCATCTGAATTTGTTATTTCTCCAGCCGCTATGATTCTTGGAATATTTAAATAACTTTCTGCGCTAGCAGGAGGTCCAATACAAACTGCCTCATCAGCAAACTTTACATGAAGAGAAAATTCATCTGTTGTTGAATATATAGCTACAGTTTTTATTCCTAACTCGTGACAAGCTCTTATGACGCGCAAGGCTATTTCACCACGGTTAGCGATTAAAATTTTCTTGAACATATGATCTTATAATTTAATCTATTATGAATAAAGGTTGATTGAATTCAACCGGATCAGAATTTTTAACTAAAATCTTTTTTATAATGCCATTTTGCTCACATTCAATTTCATTCATAATCTTCATTGATTCAATAATACACAGAACCTGACCTTTTTTAACTGGGTCTCCTTCATTTACAAAAGGAGGATTTTCTGGGGATTGAGCACTGTAAAACACGCCAGGCATAGGAGATAATATTTTTTCTCCGGATTCAGAATCTTCTTCAAGGTTATTTTCGCTTTCATGCTTATTAGAGCTACTAGCAGTATTAGAATGTAAAACTTCAGGTTGAGTATGATTTGCAACTATTCCAGAAGCATTTTTGACTACACGAACTTTTCTTCCCCAAAAAGTAACCTCTATTTCATTAACATTTGAATTTTCTAAAATATCAATTATCTCTTTTACTTTATCTTGCCACATTTCTTCAACCTTAACATTTAATTATTTTTTGCTCTTTCAACATATTCACCACTTCTAGTATCTATTTTAATTTTATCATTCTCATTTATAAATAGCGGAACATTAAGTTCGTAACCAGTCTCTACAGTCGCAGGTTTAGATGCACCAGTCGCCGTATTGCCTTTAAAACCTGGCTCTGTACTATCGACATTTAGCACCACATGAGCTGGTAACCTAACATCTAAAATCTCATCACCATCAAATAGTATATCGATATTCATCCCGGCAATTAAATAATTCTTGTTTTTAGAAATAACATCTTTACTTACCATTAATTGTTCATAGTTATCATTGTTCATAAAGACATAAGATTCACCATCAAGGTAAAGATACTGCATTTCCTTAGCCTCAACTCTGATAAACTCAACTTTAGCACCCGAATTAAAAGTATGATCAATAATTTTGCCACTTTGAATATCCTTTAATTTGGTC
>JAYPIC010000021.1:19065-26007 GCA_038127595.1 bacterium
TGCACCGCCTTTACCAGGCTTAACATGTTGAAACTCAATTACTTTCATTCTTTTAGATTTGAAAATTATTACTGCGTTATTACGTATGTCTGCTGTTGTTGCCACAAAAACCTCAAAAATGTTTAGTCTAAATATACCGTAATATAAGGCCTGTTTAGTTGCTTTCAAATGCAGGCTTCTATTGCATTTATAGAGTAATGTTTTTTTAATTTAAACCATTATTAATTATATTGAATGCTACACTCTTATCATTTTCCATTTCTGAAATTGGGGTTGATTTTTTAGCAAACTTAATTAAATCTGCTTTTTGAAGTAAATTAACCCATTCAGAAAAAATATCATCATTCATATTAAATATATTTTCATTTCCACTAATTTCTTCCGTGGTCATTTCTAATGCTCTGATATAAAATGATTTTTCTACAAATTGACGTGTTATGTGAGATAACTCGGAATAAAAATCTTTGGAGAACCCATTTGTATCTAAATGTAACAGTCTATTCTTTGCAATCTCATGGGGAGAGATTTGATTCTTTACATTGCTCATAATCTTTGTTGATGATTCTCGTTTTGTCCAAATAAAAATCATTAAGCTGATAAAAAACAACATTAGAATGATTTTAATAAATAAAGCCATTGAGAATATGCTATCAACAGGCACAGGCCCTTTTAATGGGCGCACATCATTTTTACTATTTTCTTCTAAAACAGATAGAACTTTAATTGACCGCCTTTGTGGTTCAAAATTAAATTCATCTTTATTTGTATCGTTTACTACCTTAACGTAATAAAAAGGGGTTAAAAAATTACCTGTTTCCCAAAAAGAGAGTTTAAAACTTTGACCAACAATCAAATTATTATCTAAAATATTAGACTGAGATATTATGCTTATACTATCGCTTCTAACTTCAAGCTTAGGAAATTCTAAAGATAAATTTTTTTCGATATTATTTAAACGAATACTCCATACAACTTGATCTCCTACACTTGCAATAGAAGTATCGAGTTCAGATATAATCTGCAATGATTGAGACCTCGCAAAGGTTAAATGAAAGGCTAAAATGAAAAATATTTTTAATACTTTAGTTATTTTCCACCTCTTTTTTTAAAAAATTTCATTAATGGATCTATATAATTTTCTGAAGTAGATATAGGTATAATATCAATCCCAAGTTTTTTTGATTTATTAAAAAGATCCTCATTTCTTTTGCGATTCATATCATTCATCCGCTTTAGTTCGATATGATTTGAAGTATCAACCCAAAATGTATCTCCGGATTCAGAATCTTCAACCTTAAACATTCCAATCTTGGGAAGATCTATTTCATATGGATCAGATATTTTTATACCAATAAAATCATGTTTCCGATTTGTTATTTTTAGCGAATCCCAATAATCTTTATCTAAAAAATCAGATAACAAAAACACCACGGATTTTCTTTTAGATACTTTCATGACAAAATCTAACGCTTTACTAATTGAAGTGCCTTTACCATCAGACTTTGCATATAGAAGCTCTCTAATAACTCGTAAAATATGTGATTTGCCCTTTTTTGGAGGAATGTACTTTACTATATCATCTGAAAATAATACCAAACCAACTTTATCATTATTTTTGATTGCTGAAAATCCTAAAACGCTAGCAATCTCTGCTCCAATTTCCCTTTTTTGATATTTTTCAGTTCCAAATTTACCAGATGAAGATATATCAACAACCATCATAACTGTTAATTCTCGCTCCTCTTCAAATACTTTTATAAAAGGGTTTCCAGATCTAGCAGTGACATTCCAATCAATTAATCTAACATCATCTCCTGGTTGATATTCTCTTACTTCTGAAAAAGTCATACCTCGTCCTTTAAACGACGAGTGGTATTCACCTCCAAAAAAACTATCTACCAAGCCACGCGTTCTTATTTCAATTTGCTTTACTTTTTTAAGAATTTCACGGGCAAGCATAATTTCTAAGGAACTTCTATTTTTTCAAATAATCGAGTAATGACTTGGTCTGTAGTGAGCTCCTCAGCTTCCGCTTCGTATGTTAATATTACTCTATGTCTTAATATTTCAGTGCTTACATACCTTACATCTTCTGGAGTAACATACCCTCTGCCTTCAGTAAATGCGCGAGACTTTGAAGCTTTTAAAATATTTATGGTGGCTCTCGGTGAGGCTCCTACATCAATGATACCATCTAAATCTTTCAAATCGAATTTCAGTGGATCTCTTGTTGCAAATATTAAATTCAAAATATAGTCTTCAACCTTTTCGTCAACATAAATTTCTGTTATTAATTTTTGTGCCTCAATTATAGTCTCAGGTTGTACAATTGGGTTAATGTCAATTTCTTTTTTGGAGGTTGTATTTAGTCTCATTAATACTTTTTCAGAATCTATAGAAGGATAATTAACAATGAGTTTAAACATAAATCTGTCTAACTGAGCCTCTGGTAATGGATATGTACCTTCCTGCTCAAGTGGGTTTTGCGTAGCCAATACTAAAAAAGGGAGCTCCATTTTATAGGTATTTTCACCAATTGTCACTTGTTTTTCCTGCATAGACTCAAGTAATGCGCTTTGAACTTTAGCTGGGGACCTATTTATCTCATCTGCAAGGATAATATTAGAAAATATTGGACCCTTACGTGTGTCAAATTCTCCAGATTTTTGATTATAAATCAATGTACCTATTAAATCTGCAGGTAACATATCTGGCGTGAATTGAATTCTCTGAAATTTACAATTAAGTGATGAAGCTAGAGTTTTTACTGTTAAGGTTTTAGCTAACCCTGGTACGCCTTCTAATAACATGTGACCATCGGCCAACATACAAATGATAATTTTATTTAAAAGCTCCTCTTGACCAACGACAGCCTTTTCTAGGTTTTCTCTTAAGGGTTTAACAAACTTTGATGATTCTAAAATACGCTCATTAATGGCGGATAAACTAAACTCACTCATTGTAAAATAATTATTTTATGGGTTATGAAGTAATATGCTTGAGGGCTGGAATTTCGTTAATATCTTTTCCAAGATAATCTATTTCAAACTTAACAGAAGGATGCAGTTCATGTTTTGGAAATTTGTCTAAAAAAATCTGATATTCTTTCTTAGCAAGATCAAAATCTTTGATTACATTGGCATAAATATAACCAATCATAAATTGAGCTAAAGCTTCCTCCTTAGACCCAGTATAATTTTTTAGTACAACTCTATATTCACTTAGAGCTTTCTCAAAGTCCCTTAAATCATTCATGTAAATATCACCAATAATGTACTGAGCCTTAGAAGCTAGTTCGTGTTTAGGGAAGTTTTTCACTAAATAGATGAGATTTTCAATGGACTCGGTAGTCATTTTCCTTTTCCTCAACGTTTCAGCATTATTGATTATCCAATCTTGGAATGCTTGAATTTCCTTTTTTGCCTGAGTCGCTTGTGGTGTACCTGGATATTTATTTACTGTTTTATTAAGTGCTTCTAAAAGATTTTTTGGGTCATTTTTCCAGCTCTTGTATATTGTTGCCAATTTATATTGAGCTAAAGATGCCAGGCTATCATTCGGATACTTTTCAAGCAAATAATTTAAGTTATCAATAGCTTGGTCCTCTTGATTTTGATCCAAACTAGCCTGAGCTATTTCCATTAGTTCAGGGGCTTTTTTTGTACAAGAAATAAGTATCATAAAAAAGCATAACGTTAATTTTTTTAAAATTATTTTCATAATAACACTAATTTTAAGTCTTATAATTTAACAACAAAATACATATCTCAAATTAATAACAAACAACAGTTTCACAGGTTCCATTATTTTTAAAATTAAAATAAGTATTGTACCCCAAAATTAATTTTCCCATTACTTAAATTCATCTCATCGTTCATGTAAGGTATAGCGAAATCTAATCTAACTGGACCAAGGGGAGTAGATATAGTTAGACCAATCCCAATATCCCAACCTAGTCTACTATTTTGCATTTCATTAAAATTTTCCCCTAGAATTCCCCCATCAAAAAATAATGTTATACCTAAATTTTGGTTCATTTGATTCCTAAACTCAATATTACTCAAAAATCTATGTGTTCCACCAAAAGGAATAACGCCCAAGTTACTAACAGTGCTATATTTAAGAATCTCCCAACCTCTCATATTTGCGCTGCCTCCTAGATAAAACTTTTCATAACTGTAGTCATTGTAAGAATCTTCCCACGACCATATTCTACCTAATTTAAATCTAGATGCTAAAACAGAATTCTTTGAGATCATGAAATAATTATTAATGCTAAAATCTAATTTCAAATAATCTCTTTCTCCTCCAAGTAAATAGCCAGTAGATTTCAAATACAGGTCAAGTAAATACCCATTTTTGGGAAAAAGTGGATCATCTTTTTTATCAATGTGAAGCCTAAATGATAAAGATCTTTGTTGTAGATTTTTAATTGAAGTAACGTTATTTATCAATCCTGTGCTATCTAGCGTACTTACATTATTATCACTAAAATTTTCCCAAACGGTAATATTTTGAAAATAAGATCTATTATCAAACATAATTATTTGTAGCATTTCTAGCCCATATCTTTCAACACGGTCAATATTTTCCTCATCGTAATTAATTAATGTCTCATAGAAACTATTGAGCTTAGTGGGCCAGCGTATTCCAAAAATCCAATTAGTATCAAAGCCTATATCATATCTGAGCCTTGGAAGGTTAAAGTTAGTTTCCCATGGAAAACCGATTAAAAATTTTGTAGAAAAATTAGAATTCGTATTAAAAATTGACCTATTTCTCCATTCAACAAAGCCACCTATTGAAGGAAGAGGATCTAACCCTTCATAAAATTCTATAGGCTCAAACCCTCCAACAGAAAGCCATTCTCTTTGTTTATACTCACTTAGCGTTAAAATTAAGTTTACTAAGGAATCTGATTCTGAAACTTTAACTGGCATAATATTTATCAAGGAGTAAATACCCGTTTCTTTTAATCGCATTTTAGATTTTTCCACTTTTTTCAGATTATATCTATCCCCATTTTTATATAGCAATTCTCTTTTAACAAAATTATTATCCTTGCTATCTACGCCTTCTATATAAGTATCTTTTATAAAAACATCTTCCCCCTCGCTTATAGAGATATTTACAATTACAGAATCTCCAATGATAGGTTCAATTTCAATTATTGAAAAAAGTTTAGAGTATTTCTCGAGCTCTTTTTGCAAAGAGGAAACTCTTTCATTTAATAATACACTGTTAAATGGCTCTCCTGAATATATATTTAATATTTTTTGAATTTTTTCTTTTGATAAATTGACATTACCCTCTATGACAACATTAGAAACGAAGAACTGTTTTCCTTCAATAATTTCAAAATAAATATCAGCTCTATTGCCGTCTATAATTACAGATTCATTTACTTCAACCATTAAAAAGCCCTTAGAAATAAAATAATTTTTTAATGTTAGACCATCCATTTTTAACAATCTATTGTTAAAGGATGTACCCTTAAAAGTAAAAGAAAAATTTGAAGGCCTTTGCCTTAAAAGTGGCATTAACTCTTTTTTCTTAATAGACCTATTTCCGCTGATATTTACCGATCTAATATCAATCTGATCTTCTTGAGCAATATTTATAGAAATAACAGCTAAATAGCCAAAGAGGACTATTCTAATATATTTTATCACTTATGTTTTATAATTAATCTAAGTTTAATAAGCGTATCTGTAACGATACTTAAGATGCAGGTTGCCCTTATCATCCATATTACCAACAAGTGATAAATTACGGTTTAATTTATATTCAACGCCAATTTGTAATTGATCTGGGTTTGTGAGTGAAAAAGATTTTTTGTACGATAAGTTTGCATATGTTTTACTACCGAATTTCTTCTTTGCTGAAATCTTAAAATCTTCAAGGTCATTTCTTTCACTAGCAGATAAATTCTGCCCACTAATAAAACTTGCTGTTCCTGAAACATCTATTTCATCTGGTTTAAGAAGTTTAAGAGCAGACATCTCCTCTAGGTTTTTTTCAAGTTGAGTTTCAAGTAACGAGCCTAGCATTGATGTTGCTTGAACCCCAAATCCATTTGAAGATAATGCCTGATCTTCAAACCTTGAACCAAAAGTTAAAAGCTCAATAATATCACTTTCAGAAAATCCACTTGATGACTCTAACACTAAATCTGCATTATTTAAATCGCCTTTTATTTTTAATCTTATTTCTTCATCTGCGATTGTAGTTGAGGCCATTAAATCCATATCAGGATTAATTCCATTATTATCAAAGATAACGTACCCATTCAATTCTGTAAAATTATCCTTAAATGATAAAATTGAACCATCTTCAATATAAACTTCACCACCAATATTCCAATATTCGTTGCCCGTTTTTGCTAGACTTATTTCTCCAGTCATTATTGCATCAACTTGAGAATTTTGAAATTTGCCTTCATCTTTTATTGGGACATTTAAACTGTAAGACATTACCACTCCATCGCTTGAAATTAGAGTTTCGCCTATATCCTCTGATATAAACTCATGAAAAAGTGTTGCCTCATCCACTTCAATAAGGCCGGTAATATTCACAGTATCTTTACCGAAAACCTTTACATTCATAGAATCGATGATACCTGTAATATCTATGGGTATAGCATCCAAATAAATATATTTATTATTAATAGAATTAACGATTAAATCATATTTAGGTTCAAAAAATTTTGAAAAATCTATCGATCCGCTCACGCTAATGTTATCTCTAATTTTTCCGAAATTGTTATCTCTTATATTTATAGAGGATCCCTTAAGGTTCTTAATATTTAATATATTATTTTTTAAGATACCTTCTCCATTTACACTAATTATAGGATTATTAATTAGCATTGTATAGGCGCTAGAATTTGATAACGTAATTTCTCCATTTCTTATTATAGCAGAAGATGGGCCTGACAATGAC
>JAYPIC010000022.1:0-9051 GCA_038127595.1 bacterium
CAATTTCATAGTTTGTTTTGGAACATTAAAAGACGAAAATCATTAGATTTAAGTGTAAATAAATTAATCTTTTTTTCTTTTTATAAACAAACATCTTAATTAAATAAAGTGCCTTTATTAAATATTTTTAAAACCACTCTCATCCTCGCTGTTTTAATTCAAAACATTATTAATGGAAGAACAATCACAAAAATAGTCAATGAAACGGATTCATACATAACAATTAAAATAGTTAAATCATTCAAAACTGAAGCAGATTTAGCTTCTAACTATATTTTCATAGGACTACCGAAGAATATTTATCCAAAAACTGAAATTATTTCTTCCAAAAAAATAAAACCAACCTTTAAATTTACAACAACAGGCGACAATTATTTTGAATGGACCAATATTCAAAAACATCAGAACCTTTATGTTGCTACCCTTAAAATAAATCCAACCTTTGATAAAAATAACATTCCCATGGAAATAATTTTGAAAATTTATTATCCAGAATCGCAAAAAATATTCAGAAATGCAAATCCAAATGAAGAAATGCTTTTGTCCGAAAAAATCATCAATTGGAATTCTGCAAAAAACTGGTTTCATAAAAACCAATCTCGTCAAAGAGAGACTTCATTACAGTATCAAGGTGAATGGCTTAGCTTCGAAATTTTTACTGATGGTGTAAAAAAAATATCATTTAATAAGCTTAAAGAGAGCTACGACCAATTAAGTTCTATCGATCCAAGATCATTAATGCTTTTTTCATCACATGAATTTGGAAGAGCTAGAAAATTTGAAACAAACATACCCATTCCAGAAAACTTAGAAGAAATACCAATAATCATTTATGGTGAGGATGATGGAGCTTTTGACTATAATGATAAAATAATTTTTTATGGGCAAGGTCCATCTGGTTTTGATTATGATGGTAGCGATGTGAAATGGTCGCAAAATTTATATTTTAATTCCAGTAAATATTGGATTTTCATACCATTAGATAATTCACTCAGGGGTAAGCGCATTCCATTCGCCTCGGACCCATCCCAGATAGACATTTCTCTGGATTATGGTATAAGCTACCATCACAATGAAGTAGATCTAATTAATCCAGATCTTTCCGGGCTAAGATGGTATGGCCCTCAAGTACAAAGTGGCAGTACCCAAATAATAACGACGCCCACCCCAAATGGCAAAAACGAAGTAGATTGCTACATCGAGTTAAAGATGAGAGGGTATTCACTAAATGGTTCATCTAGTACATTTCATAGTATAGAGCTACATGCGAACTCAATAAACGAAAATAAAATTGGAAGTACATCTTCCTGGACTGGAAATGGATTGAGAACAATTGCTGGATCTATATCAGGTACAGATTTAAATAGCAATGGGAATAATTTCTTCATTAGTAATCTAAGTTCTGATAATAATTCTTCTCCATTAATTGATTTCTTTACCATGAAATACGGAAGAAAACTTGTTTTTAACAATGATCAACTCGACTTTTATTCTCCAGTGGAGAATACTAGCTTAAGATTTAATTTTCATAATGAGCTCCCGGAAAATGTAAATATTTTTGATATTTCTAATTCTAGATCTCCAAAAAGGATATCAATTAAAGATCAACTATATATTGAAGTAGCATCCCCCACTAATAAGCCTGGTAGATATGTTGTTTTTAATCAAAATGATATAGATTCAATCAGTTCATTTGTTAAAGAAGAACAAAATAATTTTTCAACTTTAAGAAATTATAACATAAGAGCTGATTATATCATTATTGGCCCAGATATATATCGTGATTTTGCTACGCCATTGATCGAGTTAAGGAGCCCTGCTATTTATGCAAGTTTGGAAGATATTTATCAAGAATTTTCTGGAGGCAATATCGACCCTATGGCAATACGCACTTTTGTACAGTGGACTCAAGAAAACTGGATACCCCCATCGCCAATACATTTATTATTGTTAGGCGATTCTGGTTATGACTACAGAAATATAAATGGCCTATCAGCAATCGTTGTACCAACCATACAAGTTCAGTCTTTTATTAGCTACCCATCTGATGATAGACTTACATCAATTTACGGTAATTTACCTGAATTAAGCATTGGAAGATTTCCTGCGAAAAATATATCGCAAGTTGAATCATTTGTTGATAAGATAATTTTCATAGAAACAAACAATATACCTGGCACTTGGAGACAAAAACTTACTCTTATGGCAGATGACCCTGCCAGGCCTGAACCAAACCATGGTGGTATAGCTACAGGAAAAAGTCATACCTTGAATTCAGAAACTCTCTCAGATATAATTCCATCAATTATTGATGTTGAAAAAATATACATGCTTGAATATCCTGAGGTCAGTGATGCCTCAGCGTATGGTGTCACTAAGCCTGCTGCGACCGAAGCTCTTTTTAATTCGATAAGGAATGGTACTGCAATCATAAATTATATCGGTCATGGCTCAGCTTTTCAATTAGCACAAGAAAAATTGTTATATTTAAATAGAGGTGATTTAGAAAGCATTAAAACAAACGGTCGAATGCCTCTATGGATTGTTGGAACATGCTCATTTGGTCATTTTGATGATCCTCTAGCTGAGTCTTTTGGGGAAGAATTAATTAGATACCCCATGGACGCAGCATCCGCAGTCATATCTACCTGCAGACCTATTACAGTAACAGGTAATGAAAGATATACACAGGATTTATTCGAATATTTATTTAATGAAGATGGGATAAGTAGCTTGCCGATAGGAATTTGCCTTCAATCAATAAAGAATGGTTCTACGGAGAGCGAATATTTTCATCTATTTGGTGATCCAGCACTGAATATTCCAATGGCAAAAAATAGAATTAACAATATAACCATTGAAGCAGAAACATTAAAAACTTTATCTACTGCAGAAATAAATTTCAATCATGAATTAGCTACTAGCAACGCAAGTGGAGTAGTATTAATTAAAGACGCAAATAGAAGTGTAACAAGATCATATAATATAGCGTCGACAACACAGACACTTTCCTATGACCTACCAGGCGCAACTCTTTTTCGAGGAAATTTTAACCTCTCGGAAGGTTACAATTCTGTAGATATTAGGATACCACAAGACATTTCTTATTCTCTAAATCCCTCAAAAATATTAATTTATTTAATTAATGAGGGAGTTGAAAGTATTTCAGAAATAAACCCTATATACTTAGTTGGAGGTGATGGAACAATGGATTCAAACGGACCCTTAATAAACTTTAAATCCACAAGCGGAAGAATTTTTAAGAGTGGAGACCATAAGAGTCCCCAGGAGAAAATCATCGCAGAAATAACAGATCCACTTGGAATTAACTTAACGAAAGAACTAGGCCATTCTATAATCATTAAAAATTTAGACAATAATCTGTCAATTGATATTACTGATAACTTTTTTTATGATTATAACAGCATTACCACTGGAAGAATTGATTTAGAAAATTATTTTAGCACTGGTGTCAATTATTCATTGATTGCATGGGATAATGCTAATAATCCATCTGAACAAAAAATTCGATTATTTTCAAGTAATGGTGAAAATCTTCGGCTGTATAATGTTTATAATTTTCCCAATCCATTCATAAGTGATACAAAATTTACCTTTGAATTATCAATAGAAGCAGGTGTCGCAATTGACATTTATACCTTAGGCGGAAGAAAAATAAAAAATTTTAAATATAAATTATATCAACCAGGTTTTCATACAATTGAATGGGATGGAAAAAATGAGTATGGAAAATTATTATCGAATGGAGTTTATTTATATAAAATTAAAGCTAAAAACAATAATTCAAAAACTCATAAAATAGGAAAAATTGCTATATACAGGTAATTGGCATGGCGAATAATTATAAAATAATCTTGGCTTCTAAATCTCCACGCAGAGCTGAGATCTTGAGTATGATTGGAGTAAATTTTAAAGTCGTACCAAGCAAAATCAAAGAAGAAATAAACTCAAAAATTGGTCAAAATGAAATTGCAATAAAGATAAGCAAGACAAAAGCTGAAACAATATCTCATAAATACCCTAAAGATATAATTATCGGTGCAGATACGATTGTCGTTCTTAACGAAGAAATTTTTGGAAAGCCAAAAGATAAAAATGAAAGTAAGAAAATGTTAAAAGCTTTATCAGGAAATTCCCATAAAGTCATTACAGGTGTTACTATCATGAATGAAAAGTTAGGGATTGTAAAAACATTTAGCGAAATAACTGAAGTTTTCGTTCAAAAAATACCCACAAAACAAATTGAATTTTATGTAAAAAACTACAACACACTTGATAAAGCTGGTAGTTACGGAATACAGGAATGGTTTTCAGTTTGGATCAAAAGAATTAATGGATGTTATTATAATGTTATGGGCTTACCGGTATCAAAACTCTACAGATATTTAATTGAAACTGAGAGACTAATGAAATGATATTCAGTTAATTTAATTTATAAGATTACTGAACTTTGAAAAGTAGGTATGGTTAAAATCAAGTCTAAATATTAATTTTACTAAAAATAATGGCACAGTTTTATAAAGAATTAAAAGATCTTAGAATCTCAAAAGATATTAGTCTAGAAGATTTAGAATCTAAAACAAAGATCAATATCAAATACCTTAATGCAATAGAACAAGGTGATTTTGACATTCTACCAACACCATATCTCAGGTTATTCATTAGAGCTTACGCTGTTGAAATTGGAGGAGACGCTGAACGAGCCCTTGAGCAACTAGATTCATTTGTTGGAAATAATAGACCTACAGCTGCTACTTCTCAAATTAAAAATATTGATAAAGAAGAAAATAAAGTAGATGAAAATTTTAGCTTCCTAAATTTACTGTCTGATTCTAATCTCAAACTGAGAAATGATATTTTAAAAGTTTCTCTTTTATCTATCTTATTTATTTTCTCAATAATAATTATCAAAAATATATCTAATGAAACTAAAAACCTAAATACTAATTCATTACAAAGCGCTTATAAAAATCAAATAAAGATTATCGATGATGAAGAACTGCTTATTAACTACGCTGAAGATAAATTCATTGAAAAATCGTTAAATATGGAACCACCCTTTTTCCTCTCTGTTAACGCAAATAGCGAATTGAGTATGCTTATCGAGCAAGATACTTTAGATACCTACACTGAGCTTTTGTACCCAGGTACCGAAATAAATCTTCAAGGTTTCATATCCAAAGCAAAGATTATTTTCTCCAATACTGACAATATAAAAGCTAGACTCAATGGCGAAGCATTGTCTATTATCGAAAATTACCCCCATCCTTTGAAGCTTATCATCCAATCTTCACCCCCAAGTATTTCAATAAGACTCTTTACTCCTCTTAATTAATATACCTAGCACAATTAGCTAGTACTAAGTTGTTTCGAACGTAAACATGCTTGAAAAAATTTTTATCTATTTTAAAAATCTATTGTTATATAATCCCTAATTATTTAAGATTGTGGTGAATTGTGGGTAATTTTCCCTAATTTTTAAGCAAACATGACGTTAAATAAAGATACTTTCACAGGTGAGTATCAATACTCACTAGATTCTAAAGGTAGAGTAAACATACCTGCTAAATTCAGGCAGTCTTTATCAAAAAAGAATCAAAATACTTTTGTGGCTACACGAGGTCAAGATCCTTGCATATGGGTATACCCCATCACTGAGTGGAAAAAGATTGAAGACGAGCTACGCAATCTATCCTCAGTTTCTGGTGTTCATAGAACTTTTATTAGGCAGATCGCTAGGTCTGCTACCCCTTCCACATGCGATAAACAGGGACGGATAACACTTAGTCCGTCCCTGATATCATACGCCCAACTAGATAAAGATGCCTTAATACTTGGCATGATAAATAAAATAGAAATTTGGAACCCGAATATTTTAGATAAAGTAGATGAGAAGAATATCAATGATGATATTAATGAGCTTAATGCATTAGCAGACAAGATAGTGATTTAAGCCAACTATGATCTCTCAAACAAATTTAAAACATGTTCCAGTCCTATCTAATGAAGTTCTATCATTTTTGGATATAAAGCCTACAGGAAAATATCTAGATGGCACCTGTGGTCTTGGAGGACACTCTAAACAAATTTTATCAAAATTATCTCAAAATGGATTTTTAATTGGAACAGATATTGATAGTGAGGCGATTAGTATTGCTAAAACTAAACTTAAAAAAGTGGGTGGTAATTTTCATATTGAAAAATGTTCTTATTCGAAGTTCCCAAAAGTCTTAAAAAAATTAAATATCGATAAAGTTGATGGTGTTTTATTGGACCTCGGTTTATCATCTCTTCAATTAGATTCGAAAGATAGAGGATTTAGTTTCATGAGAGATGCTAGTCTAGATATGAGATTTGATTTAGATAGTAAAATCAAAGCTAATGATATAATAAATAGATTCTCTGAGGTTGGATTGGCTGATATAATGTATCATTTTGGAGAAGAAAGAATGTCTCGCAAAATCTCAAAAAACATAATAAAAAATAGACCCATAAATATGGTAAGTGAGTTAGTAGAAATTATAAGAATCAGCACTCCTCCTAACAAACGAAACAAAACAATGTCAAGGGTTTTTCAATCCTTTAGAATTGCAGTTAACAACGAGATTGACAACCTAAAAAAATTTTTAAAAAAGTATATATCTTATATCGAGGTAGGTGGCAAAATTGTAATAATTAGCTTTCATTCAATTGAGGATAGGATCGTAAAACACAGTTTTAAATCTAGTAGCAAAAAGGGTGTTTTAAAAATTTTAACAAAAAAACCGATAATGGCATCTGAGGAAGAGAAAAATTTTAATAAAAGATCTAGAAGTGCAAAATTGAGGTGCGCGATCAAGCTATGAGAAGAAGGATAGTTTCGAAAAGAAAATCGTTGAAAAAATCAAGCTTTTATCAAGGAATTTTGTTCTTTTTTTTTACTGTTGGCAGTATCGTTTGTTTAATCCTTTACCTATGGATTTTTAAAGAAATAGATGAATCAATATTATCAATTGAAATACAAAATGCGACCGCTCGATCCTTGAAAAACGAAATAGATGTAATCAAAAATGATTTGGAAAAACTAAATAGAGCAGATGTAATCACATCAAGGGCAAGAAATGAATTAAACATGGTCATTGCATCTCCTGAAACATTAATTATTTCAATGAATAGAATTTTAGCGAGCGACCTTTGACAAAATCCTACACGAAGTACAGACCCAGAATAAGATTTTTGAGCTCATTTATTGTCTTATTTTGGATGGTGCTTTGTGCTAAACTTTTTAGTGTTCAAGTTTTTCAAGGTAAAAAACATCAAAAAACCCTAATAGCACAGTCTCAAAGACAAGAGAAACTATCAGCAGAAAGAGGTAATATTTTTGACCGAAATGGTAATGCACTTACAAGAAATATTGCACATTATACAATTAGTATAAATCCACAGAAAGTTTCGGATAAAAACGCCTCAGCATCGCTTATGAGCAGCTTAACAAAAAAGACCAAGGAGTTTTACTTAAAAAAACTTAATTCCAATAAAAAATTTGAGTTTTTGGAAAGAAATATTCGATTCAACCAATCCGAAGTAGAATCAATTAAAAAACTAAAAGGTTTAAATATTAAAAAAGCCTATAGAAGATCATATCCTCATGGCTCAGTCGTAAGTCAAATACTTGGATATAATGATACTGATGGCCATGGTATATCAGGGCTAGAAAAAGATTATAACAGTGAACTTTCAGGAAAGTCTGGAATTGCAATAAAAAGCAAAGGTTGGAAAGGAAAATTTCAAAGTAGAAGCGGGCTACCTTTTACAGCTCCAATTAATGGGTCAGATATTAGTCTTACATTAGATCTTAACTATCAAAGCATACTTCAAGAGGAGCTTTTAAAAAGAATGAAGGAGACCGAATCAAAATCTGCAATGGGCTTAATTATGAATCCCCAATCAGGCGCAATACTTGCAATGTCTTCTGTTCCTAGCTTTGATAATAATAATTTTTCACAATTCTCTATTAGCCAGCATCATAGTAAAGTTTTGACAGACCAATTCGAGCCGGGGTCAACATTCAAAATTGTAGCTGCTACAGCCTCCTTGGCTGAAGACAAGGTTTCATTAGAGCAGGAATTTAGCTGTGAAAATGGAAAATTTGATTATTTTGGATCTATAATCAAAGATCATGAGCCTTACGAACAGTTAACTATTTCCCAAATTATAAAACACTCAAGTAATATAGGTATTATAAAAATTGCAGAGGAAGTTGGTAGCAATTCAATCTATAAATTTGCAAAATTATTTGGATTTGGAACACCTACAAATTTTGACATGGCTGGTGAAACTGCAGGCAAATTAAAACCTGAAAAAGAGTGGAGTAGAATTTCTATAGGCCAAATATCAATGGGGCATGAAGTTGCTGTTAATGCTTTACAGCTAGCAGTAGCATTTTCTGCAATTGCAAATAACGGTTTCATTGTAAAACCATACATCATTGATAGAATTTACAATAAAGATAAAAACTTAGAACAAAAAACAATCTCCATAGTAAAAAGAAAAATTTCCAGTGAAAAGAAAATAAATAAAATTAAAGATATGTTACGCCAAGTAGTATTAGATGGGACAGGTACAGAGGCAGATATTCAAGGCTGGGAGGTGGCTGGAAAAACTGGGACTGCTCAAAAATACATTAATGGAAAATATTCTAATGATCATTTCATTTCAAACTTTGTTGGCTTCTTTCCTGCTAGTAAACCAGAAATTTTATCAGTTATTGTTCTAGATGAGCCAAAAAGTCCAATGCATTGGGGCGGAAAAGGCGCAGCAGTTGCGTTTAAGCGAGCTATGAAAAGAATAATTAATATGGATGACAGTATATCTCCGCCAGTAAAGGAGAATAAACAGGAAAAGCTCAATCATTTTGTTTATTCAGAATTAGAAAAGATGGCAATCTCTGATCAAATACCGTCCACTTTGAGCACCAAAAATATTCAAAAACGAATCGAAGTACCAAACGTATTAGGCAAAAGTCTAAAAAAAGCAATTGTAATACTTACG
>JAYPIC010000022.1:9061-24922 GCA_038127595.1 bacterium
GGATTAAAGGTAAAAGTCAATGGATCTGGTAAAGTTATAGAACAGTTTCCAAAACCTGGTAGTTTAAGTAAAAACAGCAAGCAATGTATTCTGACATTAAAGTGAAAAAAAAATTAAAAGCACTAATTAAAGATCTCCATCATAAAAATATAGAGCAAAGTGATATAATGATATCTGGTATAGAGACAAATTCCAAAAATGTATCAAATGGAGACTTATTTATTGCCATTAATGGGAATAATCAAGATGGGCATATTTATATAAATGATGCCATTAAAAATGGTGCATCAGCAGTTATATCTAATGAAAAAATATTAAACGATTTTGACAAGCCGGTAATTAATATTGAAAATACTCGAAAAGCAGCTTCAATTATATCCTCAAGATTCCATGATAATCCCTCAAAAGATCTAACTATCATAGGTATAACGGGGACAAATGGAAAAACCACGACTGCGTATCTTATAAAAGAATGTTTAGATTACGCTGGTTTTAAAACCGCACAAATTGGAACAACTGGAGTAATTGCTGAAGGTTACAAGCAAGAAAAAACATTAACAACTCCAGATGCTTTAACCATTCAAAAATTATTAAAAAATTTAGTCAATGATGGGTTTTCCCATGTGGTAATGGAAGTGTCATCCCACGCCCTTCATCAACTTAGAGTGCACAATGTACATTTTGACGTTGCAATTTTTACAAACTTGACCCCGGATCACATTGATTACCATAAAAAAATGAAAAATTATTTTAAAGTAAAATCCACATTATTTAACCTACTGAAGGAAAAAAATGGTAAAGCTGTAATTAATTATGATGATGATTATGGAAAAAAACTGGCCCCTAAACTCAATTGCGATGTTGCCTTATTTTCAAAAACTAATTTAACAAAATCATTTTTTTCTCAAATAAATGATTATAAAAATAAAATTGATGGAATTATCAAATCTAATACAGGTTCTTATACGATCGAATCTAATTTATTCGGTAGCTATAACCTTGAAAATATCCTCGCTGCAGTAACTACTTTAGACTCATTAAAAATCAGTGAGAATGCCATCACTCAGGGAATTAAAACATGCAAAAACGTACCTGGACGGTTGGAATCTTTTTTAGTTAAAACAGGAGCTAAAGTAGTTATTGACTATGCTCATACTCCTGATGCATATGATAAAATTCTTAGTACGTTAAAAAGTATTTTAACCAAAGAGAATAATTTATATTTGGTTTTTGGCGCTGGAGGAGATAGAGATAGTGAAAAAAGACCAAAAATGGCTGCCATTGCTCAGAAATACTGCAAAACATGTTTTATAACCCCTGATAATCCGAGATATGAAGAACTAGAGAACATAAATAGAGATATTTTATCAGGGTTTACAAAAAACTGTTATAAAATCTATGATAAACGAGAAAATGGTATTCTAGATGCCATAGCGATATCCCAACCTGGTGATATAATTGCAGTACTTGGCAAAGGGGATGAGGAATATCAGGATGTAAAAGGTCAATTTATTTTTCATTCAGATAAAAAAATAGTTATGGAAATGCAATGAGAGTCGATATTTCAAATTCAACTGAAATTTCCAATGTTATTTTTGAGCTTTATGGAGTTCAAATCAAGAATACTATAAGAGGAATAACTACAGATAGCAGAAACTTAATGAATGGTGATATATATGTCGCCATTGAAGGAGAAAATAATGATGGACATAATTATCTAAACCAAGTGGACGCTTTAAATGCATCGGCAGTAATAGTAGACAAAAACAAAGAGTTTAATAATTTAAATGCACAAATTATTTCAGTAGACAATACAATTAAAGCAATCGGTGATATTGCAAAATCTTATAGGCAAAAATTTACTATCCCAATTATTGGAATTACTGGGTCCAATGGCAAAACATCCACAAAAGAGCTATTAAGCCACGTTCTTGATGGCGAATTTAAAGTGCATGCCACAAATGGAAATTTTAACACATCAATCGGGCTGCCTTTAACTATATTAGAGCTAAATAAAGATCATGATATTTCAATACTTGAAATGGGAGCAAATCAGCAAGGGGATATAGAATATCTATGTTCAGTTGCAAAACCAACCCATGGTTTAATTACGAATATTTCCTCGGCTCATTTAGAAGGTTTTGGCTCAATTGAAAACATTGCTAAAACCAAAGGAGCATTATTCTCATCATTAAAGCATGGGATGTCATTTGTAAACTATGCTGATGAAAAAGTAAAAATTGCACACTCTACTGGAAATAAAATATCATATGGATTAATCGCAGAGTGCGATTTTCCTGCTGACATTCATTATGATGACGAAGGATCTATTATATTAACAATAGATACTAGAGAAATACGTACTAATTCAAAAAATCTTTCTTTTGCAAAAAATGTAATCGCTGTTGCCTCTATAAGCATAACCTTAGGTTTAGAGTGGGATTATTTTCAAGAGAAAATTTTAACATTTAAACCACCTAAAGGCAGATGTCAAGTATCGAAGTATGGATCAATAACTGTAATCGATGACACCTATAACTCCAATCTAGAGTCATGCTCTGCAGCAATAGATTATTTATGTGCGTTTTCTGGCACTGGTCGAAATATAGCTGTGATTGGAGATATGTTGGAGTTGGGGTCTGCATCTAAGAAACAGCATGAAAAATTAGGTAAAAAATGCAATTCATCTAATCTAGATGCAATTTTCACTTTAGGCGTTGAAACATTGAGCACAAAAAATACTATTAAAAATAAAAAAACAAATGATCACTTTGAAAATCATAATCATTTAATCAGCACTTTAAAATCATTTCTCATAAGCGATGATAAAGTTCTTTTTAAAGGATCAAGGGGAATGCAAATGGAAAAAATTATTTCTGGAGTTTTTGAAAACTAATGCTTTCAGACTTTCTACTCCAATTCAAAAATGAAATAAGTTTTTTCAATTTATTTGAATATCTTACTTTCAAAACTGCAATATCTGCAATAACAGCGCTTATTATTTCTTTTATAATTGGTCCAATAACAATAAAAAACCTCCAACAATATCAAATAGGTGAGGAAATACGTAGTAATGGTCCAGAATCACATTTAGCAAAAAGGGGCACGCCAACTATGGGAGGAGTGATAATAATTTTATCTACACTCCTCCCCACCCTTCTTTTTTCTGATCTTAGCAATATAATGGTATTAATTATTGCTCTTTCAACTCTTTGGATGGGTTTAATTGGCTTCATTGATGATTATTTAAAAATTATAATTAAAGCTAAAGATGGCATGATAGCTCGATATAAAATGATTGGCCAAATACTACTTGGTGTCATAATTAGCTACGTTATTATTAATAGTAATGATTTCAATGGCTTTAATACAAAAACTACTATTCCATTTTTTAAGAATTTTGAATTTGATTTTGGAATATTTTATCCTCTGCTTGTGATACTTGTCATAACAGCAACTTCAAATGCAGTCAACTTAACTGATGGGCTAGATGGTTTAGCAATAGGCCTATTAGCAATTTGCTTTACAGTATTTACAGCAATATCTTATATCTCAGGAAGAGTAGATTTTTCTGATTATTTAAATATTTTATATCTACCTAAAGCCTCAGAGCTAAGTATTTTTGCAAGCGCAGCCGTTGGAGCATGTCTAGGGTTTTTATGGTTTAACTCCTCTCCTGCTGAGATTTTTATGGGAGATACGGGCTCACTTTCGCTTGGAGCAGCTTTAGGGACCATGTCCATTCTCTTAAAAAAGGAACTTCTATTATTTATAATTGGTGGTGTTTTCGTAATGGAAACATTATCGGTTATCATTCAGGTCTCTTTTTTTAGGTATACAAAATACAAATATGGTGAAGGTAAACGTTTCTTTAAAATGGCGCCAATCCACCATCATTTTGAACTGTCTGGAATGAAAGAAAATAAAATTGTAACAAGATTTTGGATCATTGGAATTTTACTTGCATTACTTTCGCTAGCAACTTTTAAAATAAGGTAAGCTAGAAATGATACTGACAAAAGAAAATATAGCAGATAAAAAAATAATCATATTGGGGATGAAAAAAAGTGGCTATTCTGCAGCATTATTAGCATCAAAACTTGGATCAAATATTTTTATTAGCGATAATAATAAAGATGAAATCGTATGTCAAAATTATGAAAAGTTAAAAAAAGCTGGTATGCAGTGTGAGATCGGCGGGCACACAGATAAAATCTATGACGCTGATCTATGGATTGTTTCCCCAGGAATTCCTAAAGATGCCAATGTTATAAAAAAAGCTAGTAAAATAAAAATACCGATCATAAGTGAAGTAGAGTTTGCTAGTAGGTTTACAAAACATCCAATCATTGCAGTTACTGGTTCCAATGGAAAATCAACAACGGTTAATATGGTAACTGAAATGTTAAGTACAAATGAATGGAAACCTATTCTTGCAGGGAATATTGGCAACCCATTTTCAAAATCTGTTTTGGATTTATTAAACGACGATTTAAAAGGTAATATATTTGTTTTAGAATTATCCAGTTTCCAACTAGAGTTCATTGATCAGTTTCATCCCTTTATAAGCATATATTTAAATATTTCTCCTGATCATTTAGATAGACATAAAAATATGGATGAGTATTTGAAGATGAAGCTAAACATGGTTAAAAATGTAGATAAAAACGATTTTATCATCTTTAATTCAGACGATAAAATTCTAAATACTTCATTTAACGATAAAATAGCGAAAAAAATACCTTACAGCTTGAATGAGGAAAATAGATTTTTCAGCCTCAACAGTACAAAACTATATGATGAAAATTATGATACTTTAATTTCACTTGATGACATATACCTAAAAGGAAAACATAATCTTTCAAACTTTATCGCCTCTGCAACTGCTGCAAAAATCTTAAATGTAAAAAATAAAAAAATAAAAAAAACAATGGAGCTATTTACTGGAATTAAGCATAGGCTCCAGTTTGTAAGAACTATTAAAGGTTCATCCTATTTTAATGATTCAAAGGCTACAAATATTTCATCAGTAATAGCAGCAATTGACAGCTTTAATTCTCCTATAATTTTATTATTAGGTGGGAAAAATAAAGATTCAGATTTCCGGCTACTTCTTCCGCATACCAAACGTCATGTAAAGCACATAGTATCATTTGGAGAAGCCGGGGGGGAGATCGCTACCGCTATCGGGGATGCGGTAAGACTCGATATAACAAGCAGTCTTAATCAAGCGGTGGCATCTGCCCATAAAATAGCCAGTCCAGGTGATATTATTTTAATGTCGCCTGGCTGCGCTAGTTTTGATGAATTTAAAAACTTTGAAGACCGTGGAGAAAAATTTATACAAATGGTAGAAGCATTAAAATAATAGAATGAGGCTCAATATTTCCATTCAACAATATGATAAACCGCTGCTAATGGTTTGCCTTTTTTTGTGTGCATTTGGAACAATAATGCTCTATAGCGCAAGTTGGAATGAATCTTTCATTCGATCAGGTGGCTCTACTGAATCAATGTATTTAAAAGCTCATCTTATGAGGGTGCTGATTGGATTTCTATTTATGTTTATATTTTTAATTATAGACTATCGAAGTTTAAAAATAATAGCACCCTACCTCCTTATACTATCTTTTCTATTACTAATTGTAACAAAAAGTTATTTCTTGGTAATCGGGAACCATAGACCAGCTAGATGGTTAAATTTAGGTTTCGTTTCAATTCAAACTTCAGACATAGCGCGAATATCTCTAATAATTTTTCTAGCTTATTATTTAGATCAAATTAAAATGCGAGTTAAAGATTTTAGAAATGGATTTTTACCTTGCATCATAATTATTGGTCTAATGATGTCCTTGATAATTATTCAACCTGATTTTAGCACAGCCCTAATAATTGGCTCAATAGGTACAATAATTCTTTTTATTGGTGGGGCAAAAATAAAACATTTAATTGTTTCAAGCTTCTTAGGTTTAATTATGAGTATACCTATAATTTATTTTAAGCCATATAGGCTAGCTCGAATACTATCTTTTTTTGATAAATCAGACATTACTGAAAACGGTTATCAAGCACATCAAGCTCTACTTAGTTTAGGCAATGGAGGTTTATTTGGTGTCGGTTTAGGAAATAGTGTGGAAAAAAACCACCTCCTCCCTACTCCGCATACAGATTTTATTTTTTCAATTATCGGAGAGGAGCTGGGACTGCTATTTGGTACGTTACCACTCTTAATTATATTTTTATTTATATTTTTTAGGGGAATAAAAATTGCCCAAAAATGTACAGACCCCTTTGGGATTATGCTTGCAACAGGAATAAGCGTAAATATAGTTTTATATGCTTTTGTTAATGCATCTGTTGCAACTGGACTATTCCCTGTAACCGGATTACCAATGCCAATGATTAGTTATGGAGGATCAGGGCTTTTGATTAATATGATAATGATTGGTATCCTCCTAAATATAAGCCAAGCTAAGCGAAGTATAAGTGGGGGCATAAATTGGAGAAGTTTCAGCTTTGGTCTATAATAAAATAATAATTGCAGGCGGAGGCACTGGAGGTCATTTATTTCCTGCGATTGCAATTGGCGAGGAAATAAAAGATAGATTTCCAAATACTGAAATCCACTTTATTGGATCTAAATTTGGTTTAGAATCAAAAGTTTTTCCAGTAAAGGACCTTTTACATACACTGCTAGCTATCAGAGGTCTTCAGCGTAGCATAAATTTTCACAACCTATTAAAAAATATATCTCTACCCTTTTTAATAATTAAATCTTTTATAAAAATTAACGCTTTATATCGTGATTTTAAGCCAAGTCTTATCATTGGCACAGGAGGTTATGCCAGTGCAATCCCTCTTTTGGTAGCCAAAATGCTAAATCCTAAGATTCCATTAATTTTGCAAGAACAAAATTCATTTCCTGGCCTCACTACTCGTTGGTTTGCTGAACATGCAAGTTTAATATGCTCTGCTTTTGAAATCTTTAATAATTTTGATAAAAACAAATTAGTCATCACTGGTAACCCAATAAGAAATAATATATGCAGTGGAGATATTGAACTAGCTATTAAAAATTTTAATTTTTCAAAAGATAGAAAGACAATCTTCATTTTTGGAGGAAGTCAAGGCTCAAGATTTTTAAATCAATCTTTATCAAAAATAATTAAAAAAATTAATTTTAAAAATATTCAGATCCTTTGGCAAACTGGTGATAAAGAATTTCAACAGTATAGTTCTTTATCAAACAAATACATAAAGGTAGTACCGTTTATTAATGATATGGCTAGTGCATATTCCCTATCAGACCTAGTGATTTGTAGGAGTGGAGCTTTAACCATTTCTGAATTAACGGCTTGCGGCAAGCCAAGTATCTTAATTCCTTTTGCTGCTGCTGCTGGGGACCATCAACTTAAAAATGCAAAAACATTAAATAAAAAAGGAGCCTCAATTATCATTGAAGAAAAAGATTTTGATTCAAAAATACTTCTATCAAAAATAAATGACCTTATAAATGACGATTCCAAGCTTTCAAGCATGTCTATTGCATCTAAAAAATTAGGAAACAAAGATGCAACAAAAATAATTGTAGATCTTATAGCAAAGGGCAAATATATTGTTTAAAAAGGCAAAACACGTTCATTTCATTGGTATTGGGGGCATCGGTATGAGTGGAATAGCTGAGCTCCTTTTAAACCTGGATTTCATTATTACTGGCTCTGATATAAGTAAATCTCAAAATGTAAATAGATTAGAAACTAGAGGAGTGGAAATATTTATTGGGCATAGCGCAAAGAACATTGATAATGTCGATGTAGTGGTTTATTCTAGTGCAGTAAAACAGGAAAATATTGAGATCATAACAGCAAAAAAAAGAAATATTCCTGTAATACGTAGAGCTGAAATGCTCGCTCAACTGATAAATCTAAAAGAAACTAGCATTGCTGTTGGAGGAACTCATGGAAAAACAACCACAAGCTCAATGGTTGGTACCGTATTAGAGGGATCAAACTTTGACCCAACTTTAGTAGTTGGAGGTTTAGTGAGTAACTTAAATAGCAATGTAAAACTTGGTCATGGTGATATCATTGTTGTTGAAGCAGATGAATATGACCGCAGCTTTTTGGCTTTAAACCCGACAATAGCAATTATTACAAACTTAGAAATGGAACACACTGACTGTTATACTAATATTGAAGAACTTGAATCAGCCTTTTTGCAATTTTGTAATTCAATACCATTCTATGGAGAAATCATATTATGTGCAGATTCTGAGCCTTTAATGAAGCTATCAAATAGTATTAAAAAACCTGTAGTAACATACGGTACCGTCTTAGATGCTGATTTTAGAGCTGATAATATCATTTTTAATCAAAATTGTAGCGAATATGATTTACTTCACAAAGAAAAAAAACTAGGTAAAATAAAAATAAATGTTCCTGGCAAACATAATGTTTTAAACTCATTAGCAGCAATCTCACTTGGAATAGAGCTCGGAGTATCAGTTGATATTTTAAAAAATAGTATAAATGATTACAATGGTGTGAGAAGACGTTTCGATATCAAATCTAATAAAAGTCAAATTATGGTAGTAGATGATTATGCTCACCATCCGACAGAGGTAAAGGCTACAATCAATGCTGCTAGATCAGGATGGGATAAAGATATAGTAACGGTATTTCAACCACATTTATTTACAAGAACAAGAGATTTTTATAAGGAGTTTGCAAATTCATTATTTGACTCCGATCATTTAATAATTACTGATATTTACCCTGCAAGAGAAAAGCCAATAAAAAATATTAATTCTATGCTAATTGTTAATGAATTAAAAAGCATGGGGCATAAAAACATTTCATACATTAATGATTTGTCAAATTTAAACGCAATACTAGATGAGCTTAATCTTAATAACCATATGGTAATCACCATGGGAGCTGGGGATATTTGGAGATACAATGAAAAATATAACGCGCATCTTAATGAAGAAATAAATCAATACAATGATTGATAGAAACATATTAAAAAATAAATTTGCAGGAGAAATTTTATTTGATGAAAAAATGTCAAATCATACTTCATATGGTGTAGGTGGAAGAGTAAATGCATATATTAGACCTAAAGATAAACCAGAGCTCATTCAAATAATTAAATTAATTCATAAAAGTAAATCTAAGGTTTATTATTTAGGTTCAGGGTCTAACCTTCTTGTACATGACAACGATATCAATTGCTATGTTATTTCTCCTACAAAAGCAATCAAATCGTTAAAGATATTAGATAATATAATCCAAGCCGATGCCGGCGTAATGCTTGGTAAGCTCGTTAAAGAATCAATGAGAAATGAACTAACTGGCTTGGAAAGCTTAGCTGGGGTTCCTGGAACCTTAGGGGGTGCTCTTAAAATGAATGCTGGAGCATGGGGTTCAGAAATTTCCAATTTTTTAGTTTCAGTCGATGTTATTGATTCAAAAGGTAATCTTAAAACACTGAACCCTGATAATTTAAAATTTCAATACAGAAGCTCTTCATTCAGCTCAAACGATTTTATTATCTCAGCTCGATTCAAATTAGAAAAATCAACTGAAAAAAATATTAAACATAAAAAAAAGATCGCAAGTGATGGTAGAATAAAAACTCAACCTTTGAAATATAGATCTGCAGGCAGTGTATTTAAAAATCCCAATTCTATGCTGGCAGCTGGCTTTTTAATTGATAAGTCAGGTCTAAAAGGAACAGTTTGCGGTGATGCGGAAATATCAACCCATCATGCTAATTTTTTTATCAACCATGGCGCAGCAAGAGCTAAAGATATAGCTCATTTAATAAAATTAAGTAGAATGTCAATTTTTGAGCGTTTTGGCATTATGCTTGACCTAGAGATAAAAACTATTGGATTTAAAAATAAAGAGTTATTTCCATATGATTAAAAAAAGCAATAATCGAAAATCCATATTAGTTATGTTTAACATGTTTCTTATCATAGCTTCTATTGCCATCATTTTAAATTTTTCATTTTCCTGGGCCAAATTAAAAAATACATTTATAGAGCCAGAAATAATTCTAAGTGGTTCAATTGAATATGATCAAAAAAGTTATGTTGCCCATATAACAAAAGTTACTGGTGAAATTGCAAACCAATTACCATCGAATAAAATATTAGAGGCATTAATGATGCACCCCTTTGTTCAAGCTAGTAGGGTAAGCTACAGATACCCAAATAAAATATTAATTGAATTGAAAGAGCGGGAGGCTTTTGCGATAATAAACAAAAATCCTTTGGTAATATTGGATAGAGACTGCTTCGTTCTTCCAATTGAAGATAATTTTAATAACTATGATATACCAATTCTTTCAAAATTTAATTCAGATAATAATCTTTACCCAATTGGAGAAAAATCTTTATCGGTCAAAGTTCAAGAAACAATCTTTTGGCTAAGTTCTCTTTATGAACTATACCCTGATTTTTATTCAAGTATTTCAGAAGTTTTATTAGAAAATGGGGACGAAATCGTTTTAATTCTTAACGAATACCCCACAAAAGTATTATTGGGTGATACTGATACTATGAAAAAGATCGAAATACTGAAAAAATTTGAATACACAATTAAAGAAACAAAAAAAATTACTGATTATGCATATTTAGACATTAGATATAATAATCAAATTATAGCCAAAGAAAATAAATGAAAATGAAAAACGGTTTTGACAATGATATCATCGTTGGTATCGACATTGGCTCTGAAAATATTTTCTGTTCTATTGGTTCAATAGAAAATGAAAAAAATAATGTCAAATTATTAGGATTGGGAACCGCTCCTGTATTGGATAGCTTCAAAAAAGGAGCGATTACGAATCGAAATAATTTAATTGAGCAACTAGAAATTGCAGTTACAGCGGCTGAAACTATGGCGGATAAGAAAGTTGATAGTGCATATATGACAATTACAGGTGATCACATTCGATGCATGAACACCCAAGGTGCCATTGCATTAAATAGAAACAAATCAAATGGAACTATTAGCAATGATCCCATATCACAAAGAGATATTAATAAAGTTCTCGAGCTTACTCAGGGAATAGCTCTCCCCCCAGATAGGGATATCTTACATACGATACCTCAAGAATTCATTGTTGATACGTTAGAAAAAATTGATAACCCCATTGGACTAAGCGGACGAAGATTAGAAGGACATGTTCACTTGGTAACAGCATCAACTTCAGGAATGGAAAATTTAATAGAATCTGCTGAGGAGTTAGGTATCAATATCAATGGATTAGTTTTTAAACCTCTTGCATCTGCAATACCTACTCTTACGAAAGATGAAATGAAACTTGGCGTGTCTTTGATAGACATTGGTTCTACTACAACAAGCATCGCGGTGTTTAACGAAGGAGCGGTAAGACATTCAGCAGTAATACCAGTCGGATCATCTAGCATTACAAATGATATAGCTGTAATGCTAAGAATTAGTATTGAAGAGGCCGAAAAAATAAAAATTAAATATGCATCAGCAAAAGCATCTCTTAGCTCTCAAAAATTAGAATTTGAAGTTCCTAATAGTGAAGATAATCAAATGATATCAGAAAATGAATTATCCCAATATGTAGAAGCCAGAATGGAAGAAATATTTCAATTAGCATTAAATGAAATAAAAAGAGCAGGGATTGATAATAATTTAACTTATGGTGTTGTGCTAACAGGAGGAGGCTCTCAGTTAAGAAATATTGTAGCTCTCGCTAATGATTTATTAGATATGCCAATAAGACTAGGTAGGCCTATTAATCATCTGCTTGGAAATAAGGATTTTGCAGATGAACCTGTTCACTCAACAATTTTGGGATTACTATTATGGCCACTTTTTTCAAATGAGCAAAAAAATATACAACATAGTACATTAACTTTTTTTGAAAGCATAAAAAGAATGTTTAAAAATTTTTTTTAATCCACAAACCAAAGGAGAATAATCATGTTATTCGAATTCGATAGTTTATCAGAACAAAAAGCTAATTTAAAAGTAGTAGGCGTTGGCGGCGCTGGAGGAAATGCAGTAAACCGGATGATTACATCTGGTATGGCTGGTGTCGATTTCATAGCTATAAATACAGATGCACAAGACCTGGAAAATAACCCTGCTGAGCATAAAATACAGATAGGAAAGAATCTAACAAAAGGATTAGGAGCAGGAGCAAATTCTAATGTAGGAAGAAATGCAGCAGAGGCTGACAGTGAAGTAATTCACAATTTACTCGAAGGTGCAGATATGGCCTTCATTACAAGCGGTATGGGCGGAGGAACTGGTACAGGTGCTGCACCAATGATAGCACAAATATCCAGAGAGCTTGGTATACTGACAGTGGGTATAGTAACTCTTCCTTTTAAGTTTGAGGGGCCAAAAAGGTATAACAGAGCGCTTGAGGGAATTGCTGAGATGAAAAAATCATGCGATACTCTCATTGCTATTCCTAATCAAAAACTTCTATCCGTAGTTGATAAATCAACCACTCTGCCAGAAGCATTCGAAATGGCTGATGGTATATTACATCAAGCAGCAAAGGGAATATCTGATCTAATAAATGTACACGGTATGATAAACCTGGATTTTGCAGACGTTGAAACAATAATGAAAAATATGGGAGAAGCTATAATGGGTACAGGCACAGCACAGGGCGACGAAAGAGCAACCCTAGCAGCACAGCAAGCGATATCTAGCCCTCTATTGGATAATGCATCCATAGCTGGCGCTCAGGGAGTTTTAGTAAATATAACAGGCGGCGAGAATATCACACTTCATGAAATTGATGAGGCTACTAGCATCATACTTGAGGAAGCAGGCGAATCAGCCAATATTATTGTTGGTGCAGTTATCGATAAGAACATGACAGAAGATATCCAGGTCACTGTAATATCTACAGGTTTTAATACTTTAGATAAAAACGTCAGGCCTGTTGAAAAAATAGAAAAGACAGTTCCAACTAGTGATTTACAAAACCTAGTTAATAAGCCACTTCATGCACAAAAAGTTGATAATTCACACAATGATAATGAGCAGGAAAAATCAGAAAAATTATTTTTCGATGATACTAAAGAATCACCAGCAATTTATGAGAATAGATTAGAAGTGCCAGCGTTTCTTAGAAAAAATCAAAATAGGTAAAATTATTTTTATAAAAAATATGAACTAAATAGATAAGTAGAGAAAATTAGTTGTTTAAATTGACTTGCCTTTAGCTTTCAACTCATTTACGACTTTTCTGATACCTTTTTTATCAATGATGCGCATACCTTTAGTTGAAACACGAAGTGTAACGTAACGTTTTTCGTCAGGCAACCAAAATCGTTTCTTTTGTAAGTTAACATTAAATCTTCTGCGAGATTTATTGTTAGCATGACTAACATTGTTTCCAAACATTGGTTTTTTTCCTGTAACGTCACATACCCTACTCATGATATTTCTCTCAATTATATTTTAATTTAGTTAGATAACTTTTATTATTAATAAATTAGCTGCGAAAGTTACATTTTCTTTTTTAATTCACAAATGAAAATCGGAAACATCAAAATTGATATCCCTGTATTTTTAGCTCCAATGGCTGGCTATACTGATTATCCTTTTCGAGTACTTTGTAAAAGATCTGGCGCTGGTGTTGTTTATTCTGAATTTGTATCAGCAGATGGAATAATCAGAGAAAACATCAGAACGCTTGAAATGATTCATTTCAAAGAAGAAGAAAGACCAATAGGGATACAGATATTTGGCAATGACCCAGATGTAATGGCGACCGCAACTAGATACATAAACAAAAATTTTAGTCCTGACATCATTGATATAAACTATGGTTGCCCTGTTCCAAAAGTAACAAAAAAAGGTGGAGGTTCTGCTGCCTTAAAAGATTTATGCCTTATGGATGATATAACCCAGGCTGTAGTTCAGGCTGCTGATGAAACGCCTGTTACAGTGAAAATGCGTGCTGGATGGGATTTAAATAGCATAATAATTGAAGAAGCTGGCCCAAGAATTGAAAATTTTGGAGTAAAGGCAATCACATTGCACCCTAGGACCACGACTCAAAAATACACAGGTAAGGCAAACTGGGATTTAATAAAAATTCTAAAACAAAGTATATCTATTCCGGTAATTGGTAATGGAGATATCAAAAATATTGATGATATTAAAAGAATGTTTGATTACACTAATTGCGATGGGGTTATGATCGCTAGAGCAGCTCAAGGAAACCCTTGGATTTTCGATCAAGCAAAAGCATTATTCAAAAAAAATTATTCGCCAAATGAAATAACTCTGAAATCCATATCAACAATGTGTGAAGAGCATCTTAACCTCTTAGTAAAAGAAAGAGGAAATGCTACGGGAATGAACTTAATGCGAAAACATTTTTCTAATTACCTAAAAGGTTTTCCAAAAGCATCAATTTACAGGCAAAAGCTGGTTACAGCTGAGACTTTAGAAAATATGAGAGCAGAATTAATAAAATTTAAAATCTATGCTGATGAATTTGTATCAAATAATTAGATGATTTAATCTCTACTAATCAGTTTAAATTTAATATCCAATAACATCAGTATTTAATCTATATCAGAAAGAATAATTTATGGCATATGCGAATGTAATTAATGAACCAGTTAAAGATTATAAACCAGGTTCAGAAGAACGGAAAACTTTGTTAAAAGAGTATGATAGACAATCAAATGAAAAAATAGAAATCCCCATTATTATTGGTGGTAAAAAAATATACTCCGATAAAGTCGGCCATTGCGTTTCACCTCATAATCATAAAAAAGTCTTAGCGACATTTTACAAAGCTGATGAAAAAATTGTTAACTCAGCTATAGAGAATTCCCTTGAGACCTGGAAAAGTTGGTCTTCTACCTCCCTTTCTTACAGAACAACTATATTTCGAAAAGCTGCAAAATTATTAGCTGGAAAATGGAGAGATAAAATAAACGCCGCGACGATGCTTAACCAGAGTAAAAATGTTTATCAGGCTGAAATTGATGCGGCTTGCGAGCTTATTGACTTCTTCAATTTCAATTCATCTTTTGCAGAGAATATTTACAATACACAAAATTTAATTTCACCACAGGGAATGCGAAATCATCTGGAATACAGGCCTTTAGAAGGTTTTGTATTTGCAATAGCACCTTTCAATTTTACATCTATAGCTGGAAATCTTCCCGGAGCACCAGCTTTGATGGGCAACGTATCAATATGGAAGCCAGCATCCTCTGCTATTTTATCTTGTCATTACTTACTAGAAATGCTTAAGGAAGCTGGACTACCTGATGGGGTTATTAATTTCTTGCCAGGAGATGGCGTAACTGTAGGCGATCCAATTTTAAATAATTCCAATTTAGCTGGTGTACATTTCACAGGATCAACAAGTACATTTAACCATATCTGGAAAACAATTGGATCAAACATAAATAAGTACAAAACTTACCCTAGGATAGTTGGAGAAACGGGCGGCAAAGATTTTTGTTTAGCGCATAATTCATGCGATACGGATGTGCTCGTTACCGCAATGATAAGAGGTGCTTTCGAGTATCAGGGACAAAAATGCTCCGCAATGTCAAGAGCGTATATACCTAAATCTATTTGGCCAACAGTTGAGCAAAAATTAATGAATGAAGTAAAAAAAATTAAAGTAGGCTCACCAAAAGACACTTCAAATTTTATGAATGCAGTTATTGATAAAAATGCTTTCGATAACATTGTAAAATACATCGATTATGCGGATAACCATGAAAATGCTGAAATAATATATGGTGGTAATTTTGATGACTCTCACGGGTACTTCATTGACCCTACAATAATACTTACCACAGATCCAAAATTTAAAACA
>JAYPIC010000023.1:0-24578 GCA_038127595.1 bacterium
TAAAGTGTCGGGGTGGAGAGATTCGAACTCCCGACCTCCTGCTCCCAAAGCAGGCGCGCTAACCGGACTACGCTACACCCCGAATTTTTTGGGTGAGTGATGGGACTTGAACCCACAGCCTCCTGTGCCACAAACAGGTGCTCTAACCAGTTGAGCTACACCCACCATACAGCTCAACTTTATTTTCATAAAAAGAGCTTGAGAATTTAAATGAATTAATTGGGCTCTGAAAGGAATTCAATCGATATATTTATATTCACTTTAGTAACTTCTAATGTGAGACTTTTATATAGATACTTTTTGAAAGAGCTTATTCTACCCTTTATTTTTTCTCTTTTAATGATCACCTTCATTTTGTTTGTAAACTTTTTACTTAGAGCAATTGATAGATTTCTAGGAAAAGGTTTAGATATGCTAACAATTTTAGAATATTTATTTTTAAATCTTGCGTGGATCTTAGCTCTCTCTGTCCCAATGGCAGTCTTACTTGCAACTTTAATGACTTTTGGAAGACTTTCTGAAGACAATGAAATAAATGCTATGAGAGCATCAGGAATTGGATTCTTAACAATAATGCGTGCTCCTATTTTATTTGGCATGATTATCACTATAGTTCTTATTTATTTTAATAATTTTATTTTACCTGAAATGAATTTTAAAGCACGGCTGTTATCAGGAGATATTTATAGAAAAAGGCCTGACATGAGTATCGAGCCGGGCATTTTTTTAGATAACCTCCCAGACTATAGCATGATTGTTGGCGGAAAAACTAAAAATGGGACAATGAAAGATGTTAGAATCTTCTCTAAGGGAAACAAAAATGCACAAACAAGTATATACGCAAATTCTGGCAATTTAAACACTCTAGAAGATGCTTTTCTATTAACTCTATATGATGGAGAGATACATGAGCTAGGCCAAAAGGATTACACTAATTATAGAAGAATAATTTTTGATAAGCATGTAATTAATATTCCAGCAAAAGACCTACTGCTTAATCGTAGGGATTCTACAAATAGATCTGATAGGGAAATGACAGTCCCTATGATAAAAAAGAAAATTAAAAACTATGAAAAACGTTTAGATATAGTCTACAAAAGATTATCAGGTAACTTTTTCAGAACCATCGGCGATAGTCTATTGCCTACTAGCCTTGAAGGTGGAAAAACCATAATAAATGAAGCTATTGAAAAGGTAAAAAACCAAGAATCCTTATCTTTAGCGCAAAAAATAAAAAAAGAGAAAAGAATTAAAAATCTAGAACGACAATTGAATAACGAGTTCAACTTGATAAAAAGTTATAAAAAAAGCCAAAATAAATACGGTGTTGAAATTCACAAAAAATTTTCCATACCTGTAGCTTGCATCCTGTTTGTGCTTCTTGGCGCTCCTTTAGGAGTGATGAGCAAAAAGGGTGGCTTTGCAATAAGTACCGGATTAAGCTTTGGGTTCTTCCTAATATATTATGTGCTCCTCATTGGTGGGGAGGAAATGGCTGATAGAAGCTTTTTATCGCCTTTGATAGGAATGTGGTCTCCAAATCTTATTATTTTTTGCATTGCAACATACCTACTAGCTAATACCGTAAGGGAGAGTGCACCAATTATAATCAAGTTCCCTTCTTTTATTAAAAAAGACAGATCATGATTCCAGCTGAGTTAATAGAAAAAAAGCGCGATGGCAATGAACTAACTCCCGGAGAGATAGATTGGTTCATTCATAATGTTATGAATGAAACCATAGATGACTGCCAATTATCAGCTCTTTTAATGTCAATTTATTTCAATGGAATGACAGATAATGAGACTACGTCTTTAGTTGATTCAATGGTAAAGTCTGGAAAAAGGTTTAATTTTAATCATTTAGAAAGATATGTTGCTGACAAGCATAGTACTGGAGGAATCGGTGATAAAATATCTTTCATTTTAGCTCCTTTATTATCATCATTTGACATCATTGTACCGATGATTGCTGGAAGGGGTCTAGCATACACTGGAGGTACAATAGATAAACTAGAATCAATAAATAATTTCCAGACTCAAAAAGATTTTGATTCATTTAATAACCAAATAGATAAAATTGGTTGTGGTATAATCAGTCAGTCCTCAGAAATTTGCCCAGCTGATAAAAAGCTTTATTCCATTCGAGATTTAACTGGAACCATACCGTCTTTTCCACTGATATGCAGCTCTATTATGAGCAAAAAAATTGCAGAAGGCTTGGATGGTTTGGCAATGGATATAAAGGTTGGTAATGGTGCCTTCATGAAAACTTTTCAGCAAGCAAAAAACCTAGGCGTTGAGTTAAAAAAAATAGGAGATTCTTTTGATATTGATATAAGCATAACCTACTCAAATATGTCTCAGCCTTTAGGTGAATATGCTGGATTAAAGTGCGAGATAATTGAAGCGGTGGATTGTTTAAAAGGAACTGGACCTGATGATGTAACCCAATTAAGTGTAGATCTTTGCGCAAATATTTTGGTTCAAAGTGGCATGTCTACAAATAAACCTGAAGCTAAAACTTTATTAATGAAAAACATTGAGAATGGAAGAGCATTAGAAAAATTTGAAGAAATGATCGTTGCTCAAAACGGTGACTTAAATGACATTTATTCAAAAAAAAATTTTGCTAAAAATCTCATTAAAATTAAATCAAAAAAAACAGGTTACATTAAATCAATAAATACAGAAAAAATAGGCTGGGCTCTAGTGGAGATTGGTTGTGGGAAAAAAATAATAAGCGATACCCTTGATCACTCGGCAGGTATAAAGACTAATTACAAAGTTGGTGATAAAATATATAGTGGCGATACTATATATGAATTATTTGGATTTAATGAAACAAAGTTAGAAAACGCAAAAAAAATGCTCACAAAAACTTATATTATATCAGAACAAAAAATAGAAAAAGAAAATTTAATTATTGGATAAAAATTTAGTTTCTATGAATTCTACATTTTTGGGAAGGTTCTGAACCTGCTTTGTAGACTTCCTTTTCAATAGGACATGCTTTTCTAGAACTCATTTTCGACACAGAACATATCTCAGACACCACGACACCATTCGGTTTTTGAAAATTTACTCTAGGTAACTCTAATATTTTATGACTATCTCGCATAAACTTAGCCCATGAGGGCAGTGCTGCTTTTGAACCATCTTGTCCAGGACCTAAGCTTACTTGATAATCATCAACTCCAAACCATACCCCTGCAGCTAACTGCGGCGTAAATCCTACAAACCACGCGTCACTCCAACCTTGAGTGGTACCAGTTTTACCTGCGGCAGGCCTTGTAAAATTATATTTCCACCTCGAACTTCCACCTGTACCTCTATCCATAACAGTCTGCATTAAATTGGTCATTAAAAATGCAATCTCTTCACTAAGAACCTCATACTGAGCAGGTGCATATTCTCTTATTGTATTACCATAACGGTCCTCAATTTTTGTAATTGCAAAAGGCTTTGAATAAACACCTTTGTTAGCGTATGCTGCGTATGCTGAAACCATCTCTAAAGGTATAACTTCACTTGTCCCTAATGCTATAGCATCTACAGCTCGTATATCTGTTGAAATTCCCATTCTCTGAGCAGTACGTTTAACTTGCTCAGCAGGAGCATAATCTTGCTGAACAATTCTTACTGAAATCAAATTTAATGATTTTCTTAGACCCTCGCGCAGAGTAGTAAGTCCTCCTGTACTTCCTCCATAGTTCTGGGGTTTCCACTTAACCCATGACCCATCAGTATTTTGAACGTTCAGCACAACAGGTTGATTAAGAAGTTGTTGAGAAACTGTATAACCATTTTCAAGAGCTGTTGTATACACAAAAGGTTTAAATACGGAGCCAGGTTGCCGCTTAGCTTGCACAGATCTATTGTATTGATCATGATAATCAGGACGACCACCAATCATTGCCATTATACCCCCAGTTTTTGGATTGATAGCGACAAATGCTGTTTGAACAAGTAACTTTGCTCTAAGATCTTTATATAGCTGCGCTTCTCCATGCATCATCATTTTAACAGAATCTTCATCATAAATTGTAAGATGCCCCAATAGTTCAAATTCTTCCTGATTATTAATTATCCTATTATTCAATTTTGATTGAGATTTTTTAATAGCATCTAATACGACCTCTTCAGCTAAAGCCTGCAATCTTGAATCAAGCGTAGTATATATTTTTAAACCATCACGGTAAATGTTAATATCAAGCGCCTCATCTTCTTTCTCTAAAAGTCTTCTTACATATTCCGTAAAATAAGGTGCCTTACCTCTCATCGGAAGCTCATTAACAGCCTCTAAGGTCATCGCCCTATATTGCGCATGTTCATTGTAACTTATGTAACCTTGGTCTCTCATTAATCTCAAAACAGTGTTTCGTCTTTTTCTTGCTCTATCAGGATGTCTAATTGGCGAGTAGCTTGCTGGAGATGGTAGTAATCCAACTAATAAAGCAGATTCATCAACGCTTAGCTCTTTAGATTCTTTACCATAAAACCTTTTTGTGGCTGCCTCAACACCGTATGTGCCATGCCCAAAGTGTACTGTATTTAAATACATCTCTAGTATTTCATCTTTTGTATAGGTGCGTTCTATTTGAACTGCTGTTATAACCTCTTTTATTTTTCTGAGGATACTATCTTCAAAGCCGATTGTCTTGTATAAATTTCTTGCAAGCTGTTGGGTTAACGTACTGAATCCTTGCCTGTAACTCAATGAAAGGATATTAATACCAATTGCTCTTGCAACACTTCGGAGAGAGAGACCCCAGTGATCATAAAACCTTCTATCCTCAGACGCAATAACAGCATCTTGCATATGTTTAGGTATATTGTTTAACTCAACAAATACTCTTTTCTGAACGAATAATTCACTTAAGACAACACCATCAGCTGAATAAATTCTTGTAACTAGATCTGGATCATAATTTTCTAACTGCTCTAACGATGGTAAATCGCGAGAAAGCAAAATAATGAAAATCAAAATAAAAACTGCACCTGAGAAAATAATTCCAAGAGATACCCAGAAAATTTTAAATAACTCATTTTGAGGCTTTTTATTTGGCATAAATAAATTTACAAATTTGGTATGATTTTAACTCAAATTCAGAAACACTAGTTGTAAAATGAATAGTATAAACTATTTTTTTGAAGGCCCTATCATTTTGCTTGGGTCAACCAGATTATCAAATTCATTTGACTCTAGATATCCCAATTGCTCAGCAGATTCTTTTAAAGAAATATTCTTCTTGTATGAATTTTTTGCAACTTCAGCTGCTTTGTCATAACCTATATGCGGATTTAATGCAGTAACTAACATTAAAGAATTATAAAGATTCTTATTAATCTTTTCAATATTTGGAATTATCCCATCAACAGTTTTTACAGCAAATGAATTTGAGGAATCAGATAGTAGTTTAATTGACTCTAAAATATTATGAGCAATTACCGGTCTGTAGACATTAAGCTCAAAATTACCGCTAGCTCCAGCCATAGTAATTGTGACATCATTGCCTATTACCTGTGTACATACCATTGTTAATGCCTCGCATTGTGTAGGATTTACTTTTCCTGGCATAATGGATGACCCTGGTTCATTTGCAGGTAGTATAATTTCACCAATCCCTGATCTTGGACCAGAGCCTAGCCAACGAATATCATTCGCAATTTTAAATAAAGAACTGGCAATAACCTTTAGTGCGCCCGATAATTCGATCATACTATCTTGTCCCCCGAGAGCTTCGAATTTATTATCCGCAGTCCGGAAATTTAAATTAGTCAATCTCTTAATTTCTTTTGCCATTTCGATATCATAGCCTTGAATAGTGTTTATTCCTGTACCAACCGCAGTACCTCCCACTGCCAATTCAAAACAGTTATCAATTGCTTTATCTAATCTGTCAATACCATGCTCTAATGCTGAAACGTAGCCAGAAAACTCTTGCCCCAAGCTTAAAGGAGTAGCATCTTGCAAATGAGTTCTACCCACTTTAATGATATCTTTAAATTCTAGTGATTTTTTTTCTAGAGAATCTTTCAATTTTACAATTGCTGGCCTAAGATTATGAAGAACACTCTCAACTGCTGCTATATTAATAGCTGTAGGAAATGTGTCGTTTGTGGATTGACTCATATTAACATGATCATTCGGGTGAACTGGTACTTTGCTTCCTAGCTCCCCTCCGACCATTTCAATTGCCCTATTAGATATAACCTCATTAAAGTTCATATTTGTTTGAGTTCCACTACCTGTTTGCCAAACTACTAGAGGGAAATGATCATCCAACTTGCCTTCAATTACTTCATCGGCAGCTTTATGAATGGCTACTTGAATATCTTTATCTAATTTACCATTTGCATTATTTACAGTAGCTGCTGCTTTTTTAATTATGCCATAGGCTCTGATGAATTCTCTGGGAAACTGATGACCTCCAATTTTAAAATTTTCAAGAGATCTTTGTGTCTGAGCTCCATAATACTTATCTGATGGAACATCTATTGGGCCAATGCTATCGCTCTCAGTTCGAAAGCCCATTAACCTATTTTACCATCCAAGTATCACCAGCATTAAGTAAGTCTTGCACTTTACCTGCACCTTTAGCTTTAACAGCAGATTCAACTTGAGATACCATCTCAGAATTATAAGTGGGTTTATCTACTGAGTAAATAACTCCAATTGGTTCAGGCAATGTAGGATGAGTTGTCCAATTTGCTATAATGTGTGCTAAGTCAAGATTTGTTTCGTCATGAACAAGGAGATCATCCGTGCTATGGTTTTCCATATCAACAACAACAGCTTTAAATCCATCGAGTTTAATGCCCTTCTTGCCTTTAGCAAATACCATAGGCTCCCCATGTTTGACTTCGATTACATTATCAAACTTATCTGCAGATGTGTATTCTTCAAATGCACCATCATTAAAAATATTACAATTCTGATATATTTCAATTAAAGATCCACCATCATGGTGATATGACCTTTCAAGCATTTGTGATAGGTGAGCTTGCCAACGATCAATAGTTCTTGCAACAAATGTTGCTTGCGCACCAAGCGCAAGGGATGGTGGGTTTAATGGAATATCGAGAGAACCAAACGGAGTAGCTTTTGTTACTTTACCAACTTCGGATGTAGGAGAATACTGACCTTTGGTGAGACCATATATCCTATTGTTAAATAACAAAATATTTAGATCCATGTTTCTCCTCAATGCATGCATGAAATGATTACCTCCAATTGAAAGGCCATCCCCATCTCCAGTTATTACCCAAACAGATAAATCAGGGTTTGCAATCTTCACGCCAGAGGCTACGGCTGGAGCTCTTCCATGAATCGTATGAAAACCATATGCATTCATATAATATGGAAATCTGCTAGAGCACCCAATACCCGAAACAAAAACAAAATCCTCTTTTTTTCTACCAAAAGTCGGCATTGTTTTCTGAGTTTGAGCTAAAATAGCATAATCACCACAACCAGGGCACCACCTTACGGCTTGATCTGATTCAAAATCTTTTTTCGTGTATGTTGGAGTTTTCACATCTGACATAAAATTAACCTACCATTTCATTTACTTTTTCAGCAATCTTAGACGCGCTAATTGGTCGTCCTGTCACTTGATTAAGACCCTTAGCATCAACCAAATACTCAGATCTAATAATTTTAATTAATTGCCCCATATTGATTTCGGGTACAAGAACATTTTTGAATTTAATTATGATCTCTCCTAGATCCTTTGGCAAAGGACTTATCCATCTCAAATGAACATGAGATACACTCTTTCCCTGATCTCGCAAAGATTCTACAGCAGACCTACAAGATCCAAAAGTACCACCCCAACTTAAAATCAAAACATCACCTTTTTCATCACCATAGACTTCAGTTTGAGCAATATCATTCTGAATTCTGTTAACTTTTTCTTGCCTTAACTCAACCATCCGGTGATGATTGTCTGGATCATAGCTTACATGCCCTGTATTTTCCGCCTTCTCTAATCCGCCAACTCTGTGCTCTAAACCTGGAACACCAGGAATAGCCCAAGGTCTAGACAACGTTTCCTCATCCCTTTTATAAGGAAAAAATTCTTCTCCGTCTTCCACACCCTCAGCAAATTCGATATCTATTGAATCTAACGATTCAACGTCAGGTATTTTCCAAGGCTCAGAACCATTTGCTAAATAGCCATCTGTTAGCAAAACAACTGGTGTCATATATTTTAAAGCTATTCTTGACGCTTCATATGCCGCATAAAAACAATCACCAGGCGTAGCAGCAGCGATAAGTGGTATAGGAGCTTCACCATTTCTGCCGTATAGAGCTTGTACAAGATCAGACTGCTCAGTTTTAGTTGGCAAACCTGTGCTGGGACCGCCCCTTTGCACATTAATTATTACCATTGGAAGTTCGGTCATAACCGCTAGACCCATGGCCTCCCCTTTCAGGGCAATACCTGGACCTGATGTAGCAGTAACAGCTAAATTACCCGTGAATGAAGCTCCAAGAACCGATGCTATGCCAGCAATCTCATCCTCTGCTTGAAATGTTTGAACACCAAAATGCTTCCATGCAGCTAAGGTGTGCAAAATGTCACTAGCCGGCGTAATAGGATATCCACCAAAAAATAATTTTAACCCTGACTTTTCAGAAGCGGCCAAGAGGCCTAGAGAAGTTGCATGGTTTCCATTTATATTTCGGTATGTACCGCTAGGTAAAACTGCTTTTTCTACTTTAAATCTAGTTGTAAACAGCTCAGTTGTATCAGCATAGTTGTATCCAGCATGCATAGCTCTTTTATTTGCTTCAATGATAACATTTTTACCAGCGAATTTTTTTTCAAGCCACTTCTCAGTTGCCTCAAGCGGTCTATCATACATGTAGTATAGTACCCCCAAAGCAAAAAAGTTTTTTGTCCTAGCAACAAATTTCGGAGACATCTCAAGTCCTTCGCAAGCGGCTGTCACCATTTTATTCATTTCAATTGGTATTACAGTAAAATAGTCATCTAACGTTCCGTCTTCAACGGGACTACTCTCATAACCAGCAAAATTAAGATTCTTTTTTGTAAATGAATCTGTGTTTATGATTATAGTACCGCCAGGAGTTAACTCATTCTGATGAACTTTCAGAGCCGCTGGGTTCATTGCAACTAGAACATCAGGTTGATCACCTGGTGTATGAATGTCTTTTGAACTAAAATGAATTTGGAACGCACTTACTCCTGCTAATGAGCCTGCTGGAGCTCTGATTTCAGCCGGGAAATCTGGTAGAGTACTTAGGTCGTTCCCAACAGCTGCAGTTGTCTCTGTAAACCTGCCTCCTGTTAATTGCATACCGTCTCCAGAGTCACCTGCAAAACGTATAACTGCATCATCAATCGTTTTAAATGTTTTTCCCATTTTTCCTATCTTGTATATTGAATTATAAAAATATTTTACTAATCGGTTGTATAATTTCTATCAAGAATTACTAAGAATCCAAAATATAAACATTGCAAATTTACCATCTGTTAACATATCTCAAAAGAGATTCTAAAAAATTAAAATATTTGAATTAATGCTTTGTAAAAGTTTTAATAGTTAATTTTAATTTATGCAAAACAAAGAAAAAATCAGGCTGACTACCCTTAGCCATGGAGCTGGATGAGCTTGTAAAATAGGTCCTGAGGACCTTGCCCAGGTTCTGGGTAATTTAAAGATAAGCGCAAATGACTCCATCATCGCGGATTATACCACTACCGATGATGCAGCCGTCGTGCGCCTTGAAGATGGTAAGTTAATTCTGCAAACAGTTGATTTCTTTACACCTATCGTTGATGATCCGTACACATTTGGTCAAATATCTGCTGCAAACTCTCTTTCTGATATATATGCTATGGGCGGTAAGCCTTTGTTCGCCCTCAACATTGTTGGTTTCCCAATACAAAAATTATCAAATGACATTTTATCTGAGATTATGCAAGGAGGAGCAGATAAAGCAGCAGAAGCAGGGATTCCAATAGTTGGAGGGCACTCTGTTGATGATAATGAGCCCAAATATGGATTAGTTGTAACCGGGGAAGCAATTAGTAAAGAAATTTGGACAAATGCTGGCGCTAAACCTGGAGATAAAATAATACTCACTAAACCGATAGGAACAGGAATTATATCTACAGCGATAAAAAAAGAAAAAGCTTCAACGGAGATTATTTCACATGCTGTTGATTCTATGAAAATGTTAAACAAAAAAGCTGCTGAAATTGCTCAAAAATTTAAACCAAATGCTGTAACTGATATAACTGGTTTTGGACTAGTTGGTCACCTTATTGAGATATGCAATGCAAGTAATGTTTCTGCTGAAATTAATTTCAACAATATTGAACTTCTGCCTGGCACGGTTAAATTTTTAAAACAAGGTATAATGCCTGGAGGATCTAAACGCAATTTAAAGCACGCTGAAAATTTTACAATCTTTAATCCTAATTTAACATATAATCAAAAGCTAATCACCTGTGATGCCCAAACATCTGGTGGCCTTCTAATTACTCTTTCAAATGGAGATGCCAATAAATTCATAGAGGAATTTGGTAAAAAGGCTAAAATTATTGGAGAGATAACAAGCAAAAAAAATAACTCAGTTAGCGTCGAGCTATGACATTCTATTTGCTTTAGAACTTATATACGACAAAATTTATCGTATATAATGTTTGGTTTTATTTACAATCTTAATTTATACTTCCAGTCCTAAAATGTTAAAAATAACTAAAAAAGTAGAATATGCTCTTATTGCAGTAAGGCATCTTCAAGAAAACAAAGATAAATTAGTGCCAGTAGCTGAAATTGCATCTTCTTACGGTATCCCGCGCGAAGTTCTAGCAAAAACACTTCAAAAACTAGCCAGTTCCAACGTAATTGAATCATGCAAGGGTCCTGCTGGCGGCTACAAAGCTTCTGATAAAATTGAAAAAACTACATTAAATGATTTTTTTGAAATTCTTGAGGGACCCACAGCAATTATGGATTGTTATTTTGACTCTGGATGTGATCATTTAAGTAGCTGCAATATTCGTACTCCTATAAATAAAATAAATGATTCAATACGCAATCTTTTTGATAATCTAACATTAGCAGACATATCTCAATGAAATTAAAAAATAAAATAATCGACATTCTCAAACAATGTTATGATCCTGAAATTCCCATCGATCTTTGGAATCTGGGACTAATATATGACATAGATATTCAGCAAAATGATAATGGCATATCAGATGTAAAAGTGATCATGTCTTTAACAACTCCAGGATGTACGATGGGGCAACATATGGCTGAGGACATAAAAGCAAAAGTTTCAGCTATGCAAGAAATTGGCTCTGTCGATGTAGAAGTCACATTTGATCCTCCATGGAAGCCTGAAATGATGACAGATGAGGCTAGAGAAAAGTTAGGCTTTGACAATGAAGTGCAAGAAAGCCAGCGAGAACAACTTGAAACCACATGGGAATGATATCATGAAAAAAGAACATTCAACAATTGATAAAGCTCAAAGTGAATTTAAAAATGCACAAATATTTGTGTCAAAAAAAGCTGTAAAAAGATTAAAAGCAGTAATGTCCTCTGAGGGAAAAAGCGATTATTTTTTACGGATGTCAGTTGATAGTGGTGGCTGTTCTGGCATGAACTATAAAATGGATTTCGATAAAAATCAGGATACCTATGATAAAGTTTTTGAGCAAAATGGATTAAAAGTGGTCTGCGACCTTAAAAGCTGGCTGTATTTGAAAAATATAACAATAGACTATTCCGATGACATGCTTAATGGTGGTTTTAAAATTGAAAATCCTAATGCGGAAAGGACTTGCGGCTGCGGCACCTCTTTTTCTGCTTAATTAATTCATCTGATTTATAAATAATGAGTAAAGATCAAAATAGCGTCATTGATCAGCGAGTCAATGAAGAGTATAAATATGGTTTTATTACAGACATAGAGTCTGATACACTACCCCCAGGCATAAGTGAGGATACCATACATTTTATTTCTAACAAGAAAAAGGAACCCTCCTGGCTCTTGGAATGGCGTTTAAAAGCTTATAGAAAATGGCTTGAAATGGACGAACCTGATTGGCAGAAAGTCACATATGATAAAATTGATTATCAAGACATAAGTTATTTTTCAGCACCTAAAAAAAGTGAAGTGAAAAGTCTTGATGAGCTGGATCCAGAATTATTAAAAACGTACAATAAGTTGGGAATACCACTTGATGAGCAAAAGATGATGAATGGAATAGCAGTTGATGCAGTATTTGATAGTGTATCAGTAGCGACTACTTTTCGAGAAGAACTTAAAAGCCATGGTGTAATTTTTTGTAGTTTCTCCGAAGCCGCCATTGATTACCCAGACATTGTACAAAAATATTTGGGCAGTGTCATTCCTTACACTGACAATTATTTTGCTTGCCTTAACTCCGCAGTTTTTACAGACGGATCGTTTGTCCTTATACCAAAAGGAGTAAAATGCCCAATGGAGCTTTCAACATACTTCAGAATCAATGAGGCAAAAACTGGCCAATTTGAAAGAACATTAATTATCGCTGAAGAGAGTAGTTCAGTTAGTTACCTTGAAGGATGCACTGCCCCAATGCGCGACGAAAATCAATTACATGCGGCTGTGGTAGAGCTTGTAGCACTTGACAATGCCACAATCAAATATTCTACAGTGCAAAATTGGTATCCAGGAAACCCGGACACTGGAGAAGGTGGAATTTATAATTTTGTTACAAAAAGAGGTTTGTGCTCAGGAATTAACTCAAGGATATCATGGACTCAAGTAGAAACAGGATCAGCAGTAACTTGGAAATATCCAAGTTGTATCTTAAAAGGAGATAATTCTGTTGGTGAATTTTATTCAGTAGCGCTTACAAACAATCGACAGCAAGCAGACACTGGTACAAAAATGATTCACATTGGAAAAAACACAAAAAGTACAATCATATCGAAGGGTATCTCAGCTGGTAAAGGACAGCAAACCTACAGAGGTGAGGTTAAAATTATGAAGAATGCCGATAACGCAAGAAATTTTTCTCAGTGCGATTCAATATTAATTGGAGATCGTTGCGGAGCTCATACATTCCCTTACATTGATGTCAGAAATCAAACCGCTACAATGGAACATGAGGCCTCTACCTCGAAAATTGGTGAAGATCAACTTTTTTATTGTAACCAAAGAGGGATAGATACAGAAGATGCAGTTTCTATGATTGTCAACGGTTTTTGCAAAGAGGTTTTTAATGAGCTGCCAATGGAATTTGCCATGGAAGCTACAAAATTAATGGAAGTCAGCTTGGAAGGTAGTGTAGGATAATGGTTGGTACGATATGTTAGAAATAAAAAATTTACACGTTGAAGTCGAAAATAAACAAATTTTAAATGGTATTAGTTTGAACGTAAAAGCAGGTGAAATGCATGCTATCATGGGTCTTAATGGATCAGGAAAAAGCACATTATCCAATGCTATAACCGGCAGAGAAAATTACAATGTCACAAAAGGCGATATCATTTATAAAAATCAATCTCTTTTAGATGTAGAGCCTAATGAGCGAGCTCTAAATGGAATCTTCATGTCATTCCAATATCCAACTGTAATTCCAGGTGTAAACAATGCCTATTTTTTAAGAGCTGCTGTTAATGCTAAAAAAAAATACAACGGTGAAAAAGAATATGATGCTGCATCTTTTTTGAAATTCGTTAAAACTAAATTAAAAGAAGTTGACATGGACCCTAAATACTTAAAGCGAGCGGTAAATGAAGGGTTTTCGGGAGGTGAAAAAAAACGAAATGAAATGTTACAACTTCTTTGCCTAGAGCCAGAACTTGCCATCCTAGATGAAACAGATTCAGGATTAGATATTGATGCTCTCAAAATAATCGCTAATGGTGTTAATAAATACAAAAATAGTTCACGCAGTTTTTTAGTTATCACTCACTACCAAAGATTGTTAAAATATATTGAGCCAGATGTTGTCCATGTACTTATCGACGGAAAAATCGTTAAGACTGGTGGAAAGGAATTAGCTCTTAAACTTGAAGAAAAAGGCTACGGCTGGCTCGAGTCATGAACACCTCCGATTATCAGCAAGAGTTTGATAAAATTATAGCTCGTAAATATTTTGACAAAACCTTAGAGAAAACTAGAAAAGAAGCTTTTTCTAAATTTTTAAATCTTGGTATACCCACAAAAAAATGGGAAAACTGGAGACATACAGATTTATCTTTAATCAACAAACAAAACTTTAGAATATCTGAAAAACATGATGCGCCAAACAAGGAATTAAATATTTCAGATTATGATATAAAAAATTGTTATACAGTAGTAATTAAAAATGGTCATTATATTAAAAATGACTCTATTATACCCAAAGGCGTAAAAATTTTGACTAATCTGGAATATCTTAAACAGAATAACTGGGAACAAAAAAGCAAGAAAGAGACGCCGTTTGATTTATTAAATACTTCTTTTTGCGACAGCGGCCTTTCTTTTATTATTGAACCTAACGTAAAAATTAGTAATCCTATACATGTACTTTTCATTTACTCCGGTAACGATAACTTATTCGTAAACCCACAAATTAATATTGATATTAGCCATTCAAGTTCTGCTACTTTTATTGAGCAATATACTGCTGGACAATCTTCATCATTTCAAAATACTAGTGTTTTTTGTTGTATGAAAGAAAACGCAACACTGAATCATATTCGTATTTTCTCTAGTGCAGATGAAGCCATTAATATTTCAAGCTTATACACTGAACAAGCTGAGGGCTCTAACTATGAATGTTTCCAGTTTGTTAATAGCTGTGTTCTGCATCGCTCTGACATTTATGGAAAATTGAACGGGGTAAATTCCTCATGCTCTTTATCTGGATTGACTTTATCTAAAGATAAGCAGCATTCAGCTACTTATATAAATACAGACCATGCCAAACCTCATTGCACAAGCTCACAGAATTTTAAATCAATTTTAAATGATATGTCATCAGGGGTATTCAACGGAAGAACAGTTGTGCAAGAAGATTCGCAAAAAACAAACTCTAGACAGTCAAACAAAAACCTTCTTCTTTCAGACAAAGCATTGATGAACTCAAATCCTCAATTAGAAATATACGCAGATGATGTTAAGTGCGCACACGGCTCTACAACAGGAGCTCTTGATAAAGAGGCATTGTTTTATATGCAATCACGCGGTATAAATAAAGAGGAGGCATCTTCGCTCCTTATCAGAGGCTTCGCCTCAGAACTCATAAATGAAGTGCAGCATAGGGAAACGAAAAAGTACCTTTTGAATAAATTTGACCATTGGCTTAGATATTATAATTAATCATGAGTATTGAAAAAACTTTAAATGAAATTGAAGACCTATTCGATATTTTTGATGATCCAAAAGATAAACTATCACAACTAATGGATATCGCAAAAGATTATGATGGGATACCAGAAGTTCAACGTACAGACCAATCAAAAATTCCAGGCTGCACCTCTCAGGCTTGGATCATTTCTGAAAAAAGGGATGATAATTATTTTTTCACTTGCGATTCAGATGCTTTAATAGTCAAAGGTTTGTTATCCCTACTCTGCAAAATTTTTAGTGGCCACAAGTCAGAAGAAATCATATCTATAAGCCACTCAGAAATCTTAAATAGCATAGGCTTATCCGGTTTAATTACAGTTCAACGGACTAACGGATTTGCTAGTGCTGTTAAAAAAATTCATGAAATGTGTATGTGATGAACCAAACAAAAAAAAGTATAAGATTATTAAGAGATGTTGAAGCAAATATGGTACCATCGGGTGATAAGGTAACGCTAGCTGAAGGTAATTTAGTTCAAATTACACAATCATTAGGCGGGAACCATACGGTTATAATCAATGGAAATATGGCACAAATTTCTTCAGATAATGCTGATGCTCTCGGTGTAAAAGTTGAGGAAAACTTACACCATTCTGCTGATTCTAGTTTTTCAGAACAATTAGTTTGGGATCAGTTGAAAACATGTTATGACCCAGAAATTCCAGTAAACATCGTTGAACTCGGGTTGATATATGATCTGAATATAAAAAATGAAGAAGATGGTGAAAAAAATATTACAATAATGATGACATTAACAGCGCCGGGATGTGGCATGGGCCCAGTAATAGCTGATGAGGTAGAAAGGAAAGTTAGCGCGTTGAATAGTGTTAAAAGCGTTAAAGTTGAATTAGTTTGGGAACCGCAATGGAACCAAGGAATGATGTCCGAAGCTGCACAACTTGAATTAGGCATGTTTTAAAAAGCGAATGACAAGTTTAATACAAAAAACCGATTTCCCCATATTCGACGATGAGAAGCTAATATACCTTGATAGTGCATCAACTTCTCAAAAACCAAAAATTGTTTTAGATACAATAAAAAAGGCGTATGAAAGTTCAAATGCAAATGTTCACAGGGCTCTGTATGATCTTGGTTCAAGATCAACTGAGCTTTATGAGTCTTCAAGGGAAACTATATCTAACTTTATAAATGCATATTCATCAAAAGAAGTTATTTTTACTGGTGGTGCTACTGAATCAATAAATCTATTATCTTATTCACTTGAGAAAAAAATTCAGAAGGGTGATGAAATATTACTTAGCCATATGGAACATCATGCAAACATTGTACCTTGGCAACAGCTAGCAAAAAGATGCGGCGCCCAATTAAAATATCTTCCTTTGACAGACTCTGGAGATTTAGACCTATCTAAAAAGGAGCAGTATTTCACAAATAAAACCAAGATAGTATCTATTACACACATGTCAAATGTTCTCGGCACAATTAATCCAATCAAAAAAATTGCAAAAATAGTTAAATCAATTGGAGCAATTTTCATTATTGACGGAGCTCAAAGCGTCTCACATATGCCTGTAGATGTCCAAAAGCTCGGATGTGACTTCCTAGCGTTCTCTGGACACAAGATGTTGGGACCTACTGGAGTTGGAGTGCTCTGGGGAAAATTGAATTTATTAAATGATTTGGAACCATTTTTAAGTGGCGGGGAGATGATTGAAAAAGTAACGCTAGACAACTCTACCTGGAATGAAGTACCATATAAGTTTGAGGCAGGTACGCCAAACTACATTCAAGCAATTGGACTTGGTGCTGCTGTTAAATATCTTAAAGAAATTGGCATGAATGAAGTGCGTAATTACGAAGAAACTTTAACTTCGTATGCATTAGAAAAACTTCAAAGTATTCCAAACATTTACATACATGGCAATCCAAAAAAAAGAGGTGGCGTAATAAGTTTTAACATTGGTGGAGTACACCCGCAAGATCTTGCTCAATTTTTAAATGAAGATAAAATATGTTTAAGGGTTGGGCATCATTGTGCACAGCCTTTATTGGAAACCCTTAATGAAACGTCTACAGCTAGGATTAGTTTTTACATTTATAATAATTTTTCTGACATTGATAAATTAGTAGATTCGATCAATTCAACAATTAAGTACTTTTAAAATGAAAACTATTTTATTAGAAGATTTCCTTGATGATGGCATCATAAAAGAGAAATCTTTTAGAGAGAAAATAAACCTGATGAACTTTGAAATATTTAGTGATGAAAAAGTAATCATTAAAGGCTGTGCGGGTGTACCAGTCCCCACATGGGCCTATTTAATCATCGTGGCAAACCTTGCTCAAGTAGCAGACAAAATTTATTTTGGCGAACCACGTCACGCAGTAAAAATTTTCAATAGAGTGAAATAAAATATATGAGTGAACGTGTCAGCTGGAAAACGTACTTTATGAACATTGCTAAAGAGGTCGCCACTCGCTCTACCTGCGATCGTAAACATGTTGGAGCTGTGATCGTTAGAGACAAAACAATTCTATCCACAGGTTATAATGGTAGTATTAAAGGACTAAAACATTGTGACGACATTGGACATGAAATGGTAGATGGCCATTGTGTGAGAACCACTCATGCTGAGGCAAATGCCATTGTACAAGCAGCAAAAAATGGTGTTAGTATAAATGGCTCGGAGATTTTTGTCACAGCATCACCATGCTATAACTGTTTTAAGCTCATAGCGAACTCTGGTATAAATAAAATATACTATGATGAGTTTTACAGAGATGATAGAATTATTAAATATGCTTCAGAGGCAAATATAGAATTGATAGCAATGGATTAGTTCTTTAATTTTTTAGATGAATGTAGCAAAAATTTGTTTTAATGATAAGGATGCTCCTGCTGCGTTTACAAAATCTCTAAAAGAAACTGGTTTTGGAGTCATTACTGACCACCCAATTGACCTTTCATTAATGGATCGTGTCTACAATGAGTGGAAACAATTTTTCAACTCTGATACAAAATTTGAATATTTATTTGACCCCCTAAAACAAGATGGTTATTTCCCTTTGGGCACTGAAAATGCAAAAGGTTATAATGCAAAAGATCATAAAGAATTTTTCCATTTCTATCCATGGGGGAAAGTACCTTCAACTGTTTCTAATTCTACCAGGGTGCTTTATAATAGCTTAGTAGATATAACATCTCTTCTTTTAAAATGGGTGGAGCAAAATACTCCTGCAGACATTCAATCTAAATTCAGTGTACCCTTAAACGATATGATTAAGGGCAGCCAAACAAATCTGCTTAGAATTATACATTACCCACCATTTTCAGGTTCAGAGAACAATAAATCTTTAAGAGCAGCACCTCATGAAGATATAAATTTAATCACATTATTGGTGGCTGGTACTAGGCCCGGTCTTGAAGCTCAGGATAAAAACGGTAATTGGCATAAAATATCTACGGATCCAGGCACAATAATTGTAAATGTTGGTGATATGTTGAAAGAAGCATCTGATGGGTATTATCCATCAACAACACATAGAGTAGTTAATCCATCAAACAATGTAAAAAATGATAGCCGCTATTCTATGCCCTTATTTTTGCACCCTAGAGATGATGTCCAGCTATCCAAAAATTATACAGCAGGATCTTACCTAAAAGAACGACTTTTAGAAATCGGACTTAAAAACTAAATGGTTAATGCATAACCCTGCTCTGACAATTGGACTAGCAATGGTGCTAGGCATGCTCGCTCAAGTAGGTTCGAAACATCTTCACTTACCAGGGATTGTGCTTCTTTTGTTATCTGGTATTTTATTTGGGCCTGATGGTCTTAATTGGATAGATCCTACCTCGATTGGACCAGGGTTACACATTCTTGTTGGATTTGCAGTCGCAATTATTCTTTTTGAAGGCGGAATGAATTTAAGAATAAGTAGGATTTTGAGAGAGAGAAGAGCTATAAGAGGTTTAATAATCAAAGGCGCATTAGTAACACTCATTGGCGGCACTTTTATTACAATAGTTGTACTTGGTTGGGATTTTAGAACATCAATATTATTTGGTACTTTGATAGTTGTTACAGGACCCACTGTGATTACGCCTCTTTTGAAAAGGATCAGAGTCCATCATGGTGTTAGCACCATATTAGAGGCAGAGGGAATCTTATTAGATGCAATTGGAGCTATTGTTGCTGTAGTAGCTCTAGAGATAGCCATAAGCCCATCTGGATTATCCTTTTTAACCGGACTCTATCATATTGTTTCTCGATTGGGCGTGGGTGCTATTTTAGGTATCTCAGGAGGGTATCTATTAACGGTGATTTTCCGATTTCGAGATTTAATTCCTGATGGCCTTGAAAATGTCTTCATTCTTAGCTGGGTCATTGCGCTTTTTCAAGTTTCTAATACCATTAGCCCTGAAAGTGGCATTGCAGCTGTAACAATTGCCGGCATGACAATAGGCAATTCAAAAACATATATACAACAGGACCTTTTAGAATTTAAAGAACAGCTTACAGTACTAATGATAGGAATGCTTTTTATCCTTCTTTCTGCTGATGTGAGGCTTCAGCAAATAATTGACCTGGGCATGGCGGGAGTCTTAACAGTATTTATGCTAATTTTTTTAATTAGACCACTATCCGTTTTTATTGGCACAGAAAACAGCGGCTTAGACTTAAAACAAAAACTTTTACTATCTTGGATAGCGCCAAGAGGAATCGTAGCAGCAGCTGTCGCATCTTTATTTGTATATGAACTCGAAATGCATGGTTTTGATGGCACACAGCTAAGAGCTTTGGTTTTTCTACTAATTATAATAACTGTTTTACTTGCAGGTCTAACTGGCGGATTTATTGCTGGAAAACTTGACCTAAGAAGAAAAAGCCAATCAGGGTGGATTATTTTAGGGGCACATGAAATTTCTAGACTGCTTTCAAGACTTTTAAAACGAGCAGGTAATGATATAATATGCATTGATGAAGATCCAAATGCATGCCTCAAAGCAGAAAATGAAGGCATTAAAGTCTTTTTTGGAAATGCATTGGATGACAGGACTCTTCAAAGAGCTGAACCAGATACTAGAAAGGGCATTATTGCCCTGAGTGGTAATGAAGAAGTGAATTATATATTTTCTCAAAGAGCAAAGCACCTAAGTAAAGAAATGTCCATACTAATTGGCATAAAAGATTCACATGAGGGCATCACTCCAAAAATGATTGTTGATGCCGGGGGGAAAATCCCCTTCGGCCACTCGGCAGATATGGATTTTTGGTGTTCACTTGTTAAGCAAAATTTTACACGCCATGAATCTTTCATTTATAAAAGGGATGAAAAATTTGACCTTTCCGATGAAAGCATTAAAGGATTTTTATTGCCAATGGTTTTAAAGAAGAAGAAGACATTAGAACCAATTGATAGTTCAATGAATATAAGAAGTGGAAATCAGATAACTTTTTTAATAAATAAAAAAAATGAAGATAAAGCGCAGCAGTGGTTAAAAGATAATAAATTTGAAAAAACAGTAAAAACTAAATGAAATACTAGTTTGATAAACTTTTAGAAACTAGTTCTGCAATATCCATTACCTTCATTTTATCATCATTCCCAGTTACTTTCATCCCGTCTTCCATCATTATATTACAAAAATTACAAGAAGTTGCAACAGTCGTAGCTCCAGTATCAGCAGCTTGTTTAAAACGATTGTGATTTATTCTTTCCCCTGTTTTTATTTCGTACCACATATTACCACCCCCAGCTCCACAACAAAAACTTTCTTCTCTAGATTTTTCCATTTCTACCAAACTACCATTTTTCATAATGGACTGAATTACATCTCGAGGCGCATCATATTCATCATTATGCCTTCCAAGATAGCATGCATCATGATAGGTAACATCCTCATCTAACCATGCCTTTGGACTTATCTTACCCTCACTTACTAATTCTCCAATAAATTGAGAATGATGTACAACTTCAAGGTCAGCCCCTAATTCGGAATAATCATTTTTAAGCGTGGTAAAACAATGTGGACATTGTGTAACAATTTTTTTGAATTTGTATTTGCCAAATGTCTCTAAGTTTTTTTCTGCCATAGTTTGAAATAAATACTCATTCCCTATTCTACGTGCTGAATCGCCTGTACAAGTCTCTTCATTCCCTAATGAAGCAAAGTCAACTTTTGCTTCATTCAAAACATCAACAACAGCTTGTGAAATCTCTTTCCCTCTGTTATCATAAGCACCTGCACATCCTGCCCAATACAACACTTCTGCCTCTTTCTTATCTCGCATCAAAGGTACTTCTTTCCCTTCCATCCATACTTCCCGCTCTTGAGGACTGAGCCCCCAAGGGTTTCCATAATTTTCAATTTTATCAAAAGTTTCCATTGCTTCTTGCGGAAATTTACTTTCCATCATAACAAGATCTTGACGAGCTCTCAAAATATCTAACATAGGCTCATTTCCTACTGGACAAACCTCAACACAGTATCCACAAGTTGTACAACTCCAAGCAGCTTCATCCGTTAATAAAATATCCGTAATTGCAGCATCTGGAATGGATCCATTAATAAATTCATCTAGGTGATTATTTAAAAAATATCTTTTATTTATCTCCAATGCTGATGGAGAAAGCTCTTTACCCGTTTCATAAGCAGGGCAAGCATCTTGACATCGACTGCATTGTATGCATGCATATGCATCTAAAATTTGAGATTGAGGCAAGTGGCCTAACTGACCAGCACCAAATTGATCAATTGAATCATCTTCAAAATCTATGGCTTCTAATGCAGCCATAGACGTTCTTTCAGTCTTCGCCATATAGTTCAATGGCCCCATAAATAAATGAGCGTGCTTTGTAAAAGGGAAATATGGCAAAAACCCCAGGATTAGCCCCAGAGCTATCCACCAAAATATATGCTCTGATATTATTATACTTTCTTGGCTAAAGTCGGACCATAATAACGCTATAGTTGTTGCTGCTGGCTGAAAAGCATCTGAACCATTTCTTGCGATTTCAAAGCTTGCAGCAAGAAGTCTGGAGCCAACGTGAAGAAAAATAAAAAGACCAACAATCAGAGAATCATTTCTCATTCCTTTTCTTGCTAAATCATTTAGCATTACTGGCTCATTTATTACAAGCCTATTATCTTTAAATATAAATCTTCTTACTAAAAAATAAACCACCCCTAGAAGGACTAAAACTGTAAAAATATCAACGAAAAGTCTATACACTTTGCCGATAAAGTAGTTTGGGAAAAAGTGAAACCCTGGGATGAAACCATAAAGTACATCTACAATATTTACAACTAAGTAAAGCGTGAACCCCCATGCAACTAAAGCATGTATAAAACCAATGACCGGTCTAGTTTTGAATAATGTCCTTTGACTAATAAATACTTCTATACCTTTGGGGAAATTTAGAAGTACTCTTTTCCAATCTATCTGCTGAGACCCAACACTAATAGCTTTGAACATTTTATTGAAAGTAGTATAAGAAAGTCCAATTGCTACAATAGCAAACAAAATAAAAATGATTTTTTCAATATCTGTAAGCAACTATGTTAACCTTTTTTCAAAGATTTCATTTATTAAGAATAATTAAATAAAAAATCAATATTTCATACAAAATACTTATCTAAATATATTGTATAAATGTAGTCTAAAGTAAAAAAGTAGGATTTAAGAAGCTGTAAATTAAAATAGTCTTCTATTCTAATTCATTTAGCTTCTCAATAAGCTTTGGAATTAATTCAAGAACATTACAAACAAATGCATAGTCAGAAATATCAAATATAGGTGCATCTCGATCCTTGTTAATCGCTAGTATATTTTTCGAACCTTTCATACCAACAACATGCTGTATAGCTCCAGATACCCCCAATGAAAAATATAATTTTGGACTTATGGTGCTTCCTGAGCTCCCAACTTGCCTCGCACTAGGAAGCCACCCAGAATCCACAACAGGCCTACTTGCTGAAACTTCTGCTCCTAAAAGTTGTGCTAAATCAAAAGCAATGGACTTGTTTTCTTCTTTTTCGATGCCTCTGCCAACAGATACAATAAAATCGGCACTCTCTAAATCAACCTCTGATGAAGATTCTTGAAAAGGATCCTCTGCTTTCGATTTAATTGATGATGGCTCAAGAGTGACTTCAAACTTTTCTAAAGGATTAGATCCCTCCTTTATATTCTCTTCGCTGAAACTGGCTGATTGAAATGTTAAAATAGCCTTATCTTGGTTCGAAGTTATTGATGCATTCAATTTAGAATTCATTACTTGCTTCACATATTTATCATTTTCAACTTCAATTAAATCGGCTATCAGAGGAACGTCAAGAGCAGCGCTAATCTTAGGCATAAAATCTCTAGATTGATATGTATGCCCTGCTATGATGAATTTTGGATCGACGGAATCAAAAACTTGCTTAATGATTTCTTTATACCCATCCGCATTATATGCTGGAACCAGATCATGATCCACAACTATAGTCTTTTCAATTTCATAGTTTAATAATTTGTTAGCAACTTCCTCATGATCTTTACCAATTACGAGTGCTGTAATTTGACCACCAATTTTTTGTGCGCCAGCAATAGCTTCAATACTCATGCGATGCATTTTGTTATCTTTGTGCTCAATAATTACTAAACTATTCACTTTAAAATACTTTTACTTCTGTTTTTAAAATTTCAATAATTCTTTCAACGGTAGAATCAATATCTGTTTCGATAAATTCAGTTTCTTTTGATTTTTTGGGTACAAAAATTTCACTTATACTTTGTCTTTTTTCAACTTGAGGTGCTGGAATCACTTTAATTTCTTTTTTCTTTGCACCCATTATTCCTTTAAGCGAAGGATACCTAGGCTGATTAATACCAGATTGAATACTTATTGATGCAGGAAACTCTAATTCAACCCATTGAAACCACCCAGATTCTAATTCTCTTTTAACCCTAATTTTATTTTGATCTATATCGGTTTCAATAGCAAGAGTAGCTGTAGACATATTTAATATTTCGCCCAATAATACGCCTGTCTGTCCCATGCCACTGTCATCGGATTGTAAGCCAGATAAAATTAAATCAAAATTTTCATCTCTTAAAGTTTTTGCTAAAGCTTTAGATGTATATAATGGATCAATTTCCTTTAGACTTTTTGTTTCTATATGAATCCCTCTATCTGCCCCCTTAGATAACCCTTCACGAATGACTTTTTGAACTCTTTGCGGTCCCATACTA
>JAYPIC010000024.1:0-24535 GCA_038127595.1 bacterium
GGCAGGTACATAACAAGGCCTGATTTCAGCTCTATGTGGTTCTATAACCTTAAAGTTTATAATGGGCCAGCCTTTAGTCTTCATAAAAATGGTGAGCGCAAAGAAAAAGGTGAAATTGTTAATGGTGCTAAATCTGGAGTTTGGTCTGGTTGGGATGATAAAGGAAACTTAAAATATAAAGGCAGCTATCTAAACGGGGAAGAAGATGGTAAGTGGGCTGGTTATTTCCCAAATGGTAAAACTAAGTACGAAGGTGTTTATAAAAATGGGAAGCAAGTAGGGAAATGGAAATATTATAATAAAAAGGGCAAAATGACTACTGAAGAACAATATTTTGTTTGTGATGAAAAATGTGAGGATAAACATTACCCCAGAGAATGCGGTTTGGAAGGTAAAGTAAAAAAATCAAAGAATTTTAAGTAATAATCTGCTCTAAGACCCTTGATGCTCTTTATGAACTTTCGCGAGCTTAACATACTTACCAGCCCAATTAATATTTTGATCTAAAATAGTTTCTGGCAGTTTTTTCACTGCTTTTGCAGGAACTCCAACAACTAGCTGATAAGGTTCTACAATCATATTCTCCTTTACCACAGCCCCAGCCCCAATTACCGCTCCTTTTCCTACTACTGCTCCATTCATTATAATTGAACCCATACCGATTAGTGCGCCATCTTCTATAGTACAGCCATGAATTATTGCATTGTGACCAATAGTTACATCATTCCCAATTATTACACCTTGATCGTTTTCTAAGTGAATGACTGAATTATCTTGAACGTTAGATCTTTCGCCAATGATAATTTTGTTTATATCAGCTCTTGCTACAGTATTATACCATATTGATGAACCTTTTTTTATGGTTACATCGCCAATGACTCTTGCGCCATCTGCGACAAATACTGAATCATGTATTGTAGGAGATTTTATTTTTATATCTTTTCGTAATTCTGTTTTATCCATTAGTGTATTCTAGTCCTTTTATTGACTATCTCAAAATCATAAATCTGAATTTGATGTAAAGTATGTTAATTTTTAATTAATATGATCAACCAAAACTATTTAGAATATTTTATGCGGCGCATCAATACAAGGCCAAATATTATCATATCAATTTTAGCTTCACTTTATTTAATACCATCACTTTTTTTGTATTTTGTATCTGAAGATATAAAATTTGCAATTTTATTTAACGAGAACACATTTTTTGAAAATTTAAAAAATATATGGTTTCCTTCTGGCGAATTCTTAAATAAGGGTAATTTGTTTAGGCCAATTATTTCATCAATAAACCTTTTTGAATACTATTTATGGGGCATTAATCCGTTAGGTTATCATTTTATAAATGGTTTAATCCATACTGTAAATAGTATCCTCATATACCGGTTATCATTAATCTTATTAAAAAATAATAATGTGGCCTTATTGAGCGCATTGATTTTTGTTTTTCATCCTATTTTAGGTCACTCAATATTCTGGATAAGTGGAAGGACGGATATGCTTGCATTGAGTTTTTATTTGCTTTCATTGATTAATACTTCATCTTTTATTGAGCGTACTAGCTTAAAAAAATTGATTCTAGTCCAAATATTGTTTTTGTGCGCAATGCTTACCAAAGAGGTATCAATTACTTTACCAATTGCACAAATTTGGATGGTATTCTGGAAAAGGCATTATATGAAACTGTCACAGGATGTTAGGCAGTATATAATCAAGATAATAGCTTCTAGCGCTGTAGTATTTTCAATATTTTTATATTATCGTTTCTCAATTTTTAATCAAAACCCATTTATCATTGATTCGATTTATACAATAGGAGGATTATCTCAGTTGGTAAATAATATGATAAAAATAGGTTCTTTCTTGACCGTACCTTTTGGACATGCATGGTTTGAGATGAAGGTTATGAATTACAAAAATTATGCAATCATCTTGATGCTTCCGCTTTTGATCAAATCATGTATTTATCTTTTTAATAATAGATCAAGGCAATATAAAATTATAATGCTGACTGTTCTTCTATTCATTAGCGCATTGCCTCTTTTTAGTCTTACCATGAGATGGTACTTATACATCCCAGTATCGTTTTTTTCAATAGTATTAGCCACTCTAATTATTAATTTTAAAAATAAGTCAAAGTTTGCCTATTCGCTTTCAGTTTTGTATTTAATTACATTCATTTTAGGCAGCGTTTTAAATTATAAGATATGGTTAAACAATGCTCAAATAGGGAGGGAGGTAGTTAATGGCCTTGAGCAACAGATCAAGATGAATTATAATATTGAAACTATAGCTATTTTAAATTTTCCATCTAAAGTTAATCGAGTTGCCACATTTGTTGATGGTTTTGAGTCTTTAATTAAACTAAAAACTGGGTCAAGTAAAAAAATAATCAGGCCTACAAATATAGTTCATAATAGTGCTCTTAAACCAACTGATGTAAATATCATCGAAGACGGATTTATTATAAATACTTGTGAGGAGAGCTCTTATTTCCTTTTGGGGGATAATGAACAAAGGCTTGGGCTTCGATCTTTTAATCCTGGAGATGAAGTAAAAATGAGTTCTGGTAAAGTTACTATTCAGAAGGTGAATGATATGGGAAAGCCAGTAAGAGTTGCTCTTAAACTAGATCAAAATAATTTTAATAAAAATACGTTATTTTTAAAATTTGATGAAATTAAAAATACGTATAACATAATTAAATAATTCATTTATGTAAAATATTTAAAGTATTGCTTTAAATAATTTTCTCTAATTTTTATATAGCCAAATTAATTTATTTTAATACAATTGTTTGGAATTAGCATTGCAGTTACTAAATTTAAAAAATTAGCAAGGAATTACTTATGAGTGCTCAATTAGTTTTAACAATTATTGGTGCGATAAACATTTTAATGGGTATCGCAATATATGCTGGAGCTGAATCAATTGTAACAGGGGGGGCATTTAGTGACTATTTAATTAATGATGCCTCAACCAAAGTTGGTACGTACATGCATGAGGCAGTAGCATCCTTTATGATCGCTTTTGGGTGTGTTGCTATTTTAAGTAGAGATATGGAAGATGCCTCGGCAAAAAAACTTCTTTTTGCAATTGGAGTAGCATATATCATTAATTTAGCTAGCGTTTTACTCCATATTATTAACCCAGAAGTACACCCTCCAGTCCCTGCAGTTATCATAATATTAGGTTTAACTGGATTGGCTTTTTACACCTCCAAAGCATCATAATAAAATAAAATCATATATTTTTTATGCGCAGTTAAAAGGCTCGTTTAAAGATGAGCCTTTTTTGTTTGCATTATTTTAAAATATGTTATTATATTTAATGAGACTAAGTCTCAATAACAACAATAATTAACATTATCTAAACAAAAATATATGTATCAAGGGCTCTATTTTTTGAATTATAAATCTAAACTCCAAGATCAGGTTCCTTCTAAAAATTTGAGCCCTTTTACAAAAGCAGGTATTAAAATATGGCAGAATTAATAATAGTTTTTAGGGAAGTATTGGAAGGATCATTAATTGTAGGAATTCTTTATACATACTTAAAAAAAACCAATCAACCAGCAGCTATCCTAAGATTGTGGCAAGGTGTAGCTGCAGCACTAATAGTTAGTGTTTTAGGTTCATTTATATTTCAAATATTCGCTGATGGGTTTGAAGGGCGCGCTGGTAAGTTATTTGAAGGCATCATAATGATCATTGCTGCCGCTGTTTTGGGTTCTATGATAGTATGGATGGCCAAAAATAGGAATATAGCTGATGATCTTAAAGATAAAGCCAATGAGGCTTTATCGGGTGAGAATGTTGGCTATGGAATTTTTGCTTTGGCATTTGTTTCCGTTTTTAGGGAGGGAATAGAGACTATACTTTTCCTTTATGGTATTATTATTAAAGAAGGAGGTTTAAACATAGTTCTTTCTTTGGTCGGTGCTGCGCTTGGTATTGGTTTATCTTTTATGATTTTTATCCAGGGTAAAAAAGTTCCTCTAAAAACATTTTTTAATGTTACTTCAGTAATACTCATCTTTGTGGCTGCTGGGATGTTTACTTATGGCGTTCACGAGCTAGAGTCAGCACGAGTAATTCCATTTTATGGCGGTGAGGTTATCGAAAATGATAACAGTTTAGTTGCAAAACGAATGAATGGAGATACAAAAATATTTACATTTGATTCTTCCTCAGATAACATTGATGATGTGTCATACAAAGCTAGTAAATGGGCTTCAAGGGTATGGGATTTAAATCCACCTAAAAATTTTGATGGTACATACCCTTTATTTCATGATAAAGGAGCAATCGGTGGTCTTATGAAAGGTCTCTTTGGTTATAATGGAGATCCAAGCGCCATCGAACTGATTGCATGGGTCTTAGTAGCCACTGGCTTGGGGTTGACTTGGAGAAAAACAGCGTCTTAATAAAAATTATAAATTTATAGAAAAGGAAATAATAATGAACCGTTTAACAATTTTAACATTTATTTTATCATCAAGTCTTTATTCTGGTACTTTTATTGGTTTAGTAACAGATAACTCTAATGGAACGCCTGTAATCGATGCAAATATAATCTATACTGATGGTATTTCAAGAGGCGCAACAACAAATGAAAAAGGATTGTTTTCAATTCAAACCAATTCAGATAGCATAGAAATTTTGGTTAAGGCAATTGGGTACAAAGATTATACTCAGTTTGTTTTTTTAGATCAAGTAGATCCTGTGAATATCAAATTACAGAAAAAAACTATTAAACTCTCGCCAGTTGAAGTTTTAGCAGGAAGAAATAGTTTGATCGGGGTCACCAAGAACTTTTTTCGTTTAAATGGTTCATCATCACTTATATCAAGAGCTGAGGTTATTGAATTTAACGATACGGACATAAACAGAGTAATATCTCAAGTTCCTGGTGTTTACACTCAAGAAGAAGATGGATACGGTTTACGCCCCAATATAGGAATGAGAGGAAGTGGTCTTGAGCGAAGCGCAAAAATTAACATGATGGAAGATGGTATTTTAATTGCACCAGCTCCGTATTCATCTCCAGCTGCATATTATTCACCAACTGCAGGTAGAATGGAATCATTTGAGATTAGAAAAGGCTCATCTCAGGTTAAATATGGTCCTCACTCTACAGGAGGGGCTATAAATTATGTTTCTGCATCCATACCAGATAACCTAAAATTTCAAGGTAATATTTCAGGTGGTCAATTTGGAAATAAGTTTGGAAAGTTCAAAACTGGGGTCTCTAATAAGAATTATGGTATTATGTTTCAAACTGTATTAGATGGCTCAGATGGGTTTAAAACTATTAAAGGCGGTGGAAACACTGGCTTTACCAAAAATGACTACTTATTTAAAGCAAGAGTTAATTCTACTAACGAATTAGCTGCAGCAGAGCTAAAAGTCAGTCAAACAAATGAAATAAGTAATGAAACTTATCTTGGATTAACTAGGGAAGATTTTGATGTTGACCCATATAGTAGATACAGAGCCTCTCACAAAGACAAAATGACAGCAAATCACGCACAGATATCACTAACAGGGGCAGTTAAACTATTTACAAATTCAGATCTTACTACCACATTATATCAGAATAAATTTCATAGGAATTGGTATAAATTGAATAAAATAGCTGGTCAGAGTATAAGTTCTATTTTAGCAGAAGGTAACAATGGTGAAAATTATAATTTACTATCCACATTGAATTCTGAAGATGATATTTATGATATTAAAGCGAATAATAGGGATTATCTATCAACAGGGATACAATCTATAATAAGGTCAGATTTCGATATATTTGGCACCAGCAATGATTTTATGTTAGGATTTAGAATGCATTATGATGAAATGGACAGATTTCAGTGGGTTGATTTATACAAAATGGATAATAATAATCTTTTTATAACTACTGCTGGTACTCAAGGTGAAGGCAGTAAAAACAATAGGTTATATACTGCAAGTGCTAAATCAATTTTTATTGAAAATGAGGTAAAAATTAGTAAAATGATTTTAACCGCTGGAGGACGATTTGAATCAATTAATCTCGAAAGAAAAGATTGGGGTGAAGATATAAATAGAGACTCTACAGCTGGCTCAATTAAACAAGCTGAATTAGATGTATTTGTTCCTGGAGCAGGATTTTCTTATTTGATTAGGGATGGTTTAAATATTTTTGGTGGAGTACATGCAGGCTTTTCTCCTCCAGGTCCTGGCATTGAGGATGATGATGATATTTTACCAGAAAAAAGTGTCAATTATGAAATTGGCACTCGATATAATCAGGGTCTTAATTCAGCAGAGATTTTGTTTTTCTATAATGATTATGAGAATCTTTTAGGAGAAGATACTGAATCTACCGGTTCAGGAACATATGCTCAGTTTAATGGTGGTGAAGTCCAGATAAAAGGAATAGAGCTGTCTTTAGAAAAAGTATTTCGTTCAAAAAAACTTATTTTCCCAGTTTCTTTTAGTTATACATATACTGATGCAAAATTTTTAAACTCATTTGATAGTGATTTTGATCCTTGGGGTAATGTGACCAAAAATGATGAATTGCCATACATTCCTAGAAACATGTATCATTTAAGATCTGGTATAGAGTTCAACAAATTTAAATTTATATCTAGGTATAAGTATGTTTCGAGAACAAGAACTAAAGCAGGGCAAGGCGACTATGATAGATTATACAGCACAGATAACATAAAGGTTATGGATTTATCATTAAAATATTCGATTAATTCTAACTTTATGGTTGAATCAAAAATATTAAATCTTTTTAATGATCAGTCTATTGTTGCTTCTAGACCTGCGGGAGTAAGGCCTAATATGCCAAGGACATTTAGTATTGGATTTTTATTTGATTTCTAATGATAGTTTTGAATTAGTCAACTACAATAAAATAAACTTTTCTCTTTAATTGTAAATAGTGGATGTTTAAACAGGTCTAACTTTACAGACATCAATTTTATATGCAATCTTTATTTGTAATAGCTTTATTTTTTCTCTTTGGATGTGATAAGCATATCCAGGACACAGATAGAACCATTTTCATCCAGAAGTTAGATGCATTAAAGTTTTTAAGTGAGTATCATGATCAACTTCATGTCATGATCGGCGAAGAGGAGGGTGACGCAGATAAGGCATTTGAAGAATTTTCTAGTGCTCTAAGAAAAAATAATAATTCTGAACTAATTCCTGTAAGAGAGGCTCTAGGAAAAATTAAATCTTTTAGTGTATCTTCAGATGAGGTCATGAAGTTGGATTATTTAGTTGATTATTATCAATCTGGTCTTTCTCTTCAAGTCGAGGCTATTTTAAGAGGGAATGGCTACCTTAAAACATTTCCTTTGGATTCTGCGCTAATCATATACAACCGTTTGGCAGGTATTTAAATAATACATATATTCGATTAAGAAATTAATTTTTCTCCTTTGTAATATTGTATGATGAAATATTTGCAGATCATTTACCTTTTGCTGCCAATAACTTTGGTGGCGATTTTATCTTGCGAGGAAGATAAAGGCGATACAAGTCCTCCTGAGGTATCAATTATTTCACCTTTAAATGGTAGCACCGTTAATGAAATAACTAATATTAATGTTAATGCTACAGATAACGAGGATGTTGATTTTGTCCGCTTTTTTATTAATGATAGTTTAGATAGCTCGCTAGTATCTGCTGAGCCTTACTCTTATGCTTGGAATACTAATAAATTAGATGATGGCCAATACAAATTATCTGTAATGGCTCAAGATGCTAGTGGAAATACCAGTGATACAATAGAAGCGGTTTATACTGTTGACAATACTATTTCGATTCCAACAGCTGTTGAAATTGTGGAAATAACTTATGGATTGAACCTAATGTCAATAAGATTTAATAAATCTCAAGATGCTGACTTTAGTGAGTATACTATCCTTTCATCAACTAATTCTCAAGGTAATGAAGCAGTTGAACTTGGTAAGATCAATGACATAAACGATACGTTATTTACAACAACAGAATTTGATCCTACTCAAGAATCTTGGTATTTTATAAAAGTTTCTGACATATATGGATATTTTGAAATTGGACTAGGCTATAATGTTATAGATAGTCCTCCAACGCTTTCTACGCTAACTCCTCCAAAATATGAACATGGCACTATCCAGTTTCAATGGTCAACTTGTGAAGATAATGATTTTTATAAATACCATTTATATTCGTCTAATTCTGATGATATGTCAAATAAACAACTTCTTGTTACAAACAATATAAGAAATGACACCACACATGCTATTTTGATCGACTTTACTGATGAAAAAAAGTATTACCAAATTGATGTTGAGGATCATTGGGGCTTTATAACTTCAGGCAATGTAATTCAAGCTAACCTACCTTATAAAGTGATAAAGAATTTTGGTGGAACTCAAAATGATAGAGGATACGCAATTCAATCAACTATTGATGGTTATATTATTGTTGGATCTACGAATTCATATGGTTCTGGAGGAACTGATGTTTGGGTATTAAAGTTAGGTTTTGAAGGTCAGGAGCAATGGTCTAGAACCTATGGTGGTAGTGGAAATGATGTTGGTAGGGACATAAAGGTAACATCAAACCCCGCAGGGTACATAATTACAGGACATACAAGTTCATTTAATTCAAGTGGTAACATAGATATGTGGCTTATAAGAACAGATGAGTTTGGTCAAACCTGTTTATATGATGAAGATGGAAATTGTACTGAAAGCCAAGAAAAATGGACCAAAACTTTTGGTTATAGCGGTAATGATTATGGATATAGTGTAACGCAATCAGATAATGAGTTTATTGCTGTTGGTAAAAGTTCAAGAATTCCTTCATTCTATGCTGTAAAAGTAAATTCTGAAGGTGAAAAAATATGGGAAAAATTTTACGGTGAAGGTCCTAATGATAAAGCTCAGTACATAATTAATACTACGATTCAGCTTCCAAAGTATATTATTGTAGGACAAAGTAATGACCCAAATACATCAGATAGTGATATTTCTATTTTTGGAATTAATTCAGATGGTAGTGAACATTGGAATAGAACGATTCAATATGGTAATTCTGTAAATGAGCTTGGTAAATATATATTCCCTTTAAGTGGGGGTGGATTTTTAGTTACTGGAGCAAAATATATAAATAATTGGGATGATCTTTTTCTTATGAAAGTAAATAATGATGGTACCCAATCAGGGAGTTGGTATTATGGTGGTAGTTATAATGAAGTAGGAAACTATGCTCAAGAAGTTAGTGGGGGTTACTTAGTTTCTGGCTATACTGAATCATTTGGCCAGGGTCTTTATGACGTTTGGATCGTTAAAACTGATTTGGATGGTAACGAGATCTTTAACCATACATTCGGCGGCAATCTGGATGATAAAGCAATGAGCGGTACAAGTAGTACAGATGGGGATCCTGTAGTTATTGGATATACAAAATCTTTTGGCAATGGTGGTGAAGATATATTTTTTATTAAAGTTGACCAGTCTTATCAACCATAAATGAATTTTAAATTACATTTAGTATGTTTTTCTATCTTAACCTTTTATGGTTGCTTGGGGCCTTTTAAAAAGAAACCAACCCCGCAAGTTGATAAAGTTGAACAAATAGTAATAGCACCTGAAATCTCTTTGGACTGGGAGAAAATCATTCCGGTGATATCGAGCAAAGATCAAATTATAAATTTAATTGGGAATCCAGACTTCATTGATATTCATAAAATGGGAGAAGATTGGTACTATAGTCACCCTAGAAGTGTGGATTATGGATTAATTAGTTTTCCATCCAGCGGACATCTAATAGATCATGTGCAATATATAAAATACCCAGAATGGAAATAAAATTATTAGATTTGAAATAGATTTTTTCATATATAAAAAAAGTTAAGAAAAGAATGTATATGTTTTTATTTAAAATATTTATTTGTTGTTTTGCTATAGTAGGCTCTGTTAAAACCCAAACCGTAGAACTTTTGAATGGATTTTATCAAAATAGTTCAAAAAATGATTCTATTGAGGTGATTAAATCCGATAAAGAAGTAATTGAAATTAAATTTTCAGATGGCTCAAAAATAAATTTTGGCTTCAATGAAAGCATCTATAAAAAAGATAATTTATCTAAAGATGGATACATAGGTGTTAATATCATCAATGAAGGGAAATTTGAACTTTTTTATGACCATAACAAGAAGACTTTCGAAACGTATGAACTGTTTAAAAAGCCTGGCATTTTAAACAAGATCATAGCTTTTTTAGTTACTAGTGCGCTTTTTATATCAATCTTTCAATTTTATTTAAAATTAAATAAGGTTTGGAAACGTAGGGGGATTGCAGAAGTAGCAAACAGTATTTCCATTGTTGCTGCATTACTAGGTTTTGGAGTTGGATTTCCATTTTTATTAAATAGCCTTTTTATTAGTGGTGATTATCCTGCTGCTGGAAAATCTGTACTAGGTCTTGGTATGGCTGTGATGATGACTCTCATTAGTATGGGGTACTTTGTTGAAGAAAATAGGGGGAAAGGATTTTTTAGATTATTGTTTGATGCCCTTGGGGCAGAAAAAAATGAATCAACCGATCTTTTAAGCGCAATGCTGCGGCCTCATGGGGCTACAAAAATAATTGAGATTTTAACTCAATTAGCTGCAATTGATGATGATGTCGCCCAAGAGGAAATAGATTTGATAAATGAATTTGCAGAGCGCTGGCGAATTGACATACCAGAACTTAAACCAGGCGCTCCTGAGAATGTAACAAACCTAGTAGAGCTTAAAGAGCTTGTACAATCTTATTTGAATGAAAAACCTGATGTTGAGGTTGCACAAAACCTCGTTGATTTGATTAATATGATGGCCGAAGCGGATGATGAGGTTACGGAAGAAGAATCAATGGCTGTTGGAGAGTTCACAGGCATGATCGCTCACTATGTCAGTCAAGAGGAGGGCGGCTCAATTGATGCATTTGAAGTTGTAATAGTTCCTCAAAATGAAAAGCAATCACAGGCTGTTAAAGATCTCATACCAAATATTAATCCTGTCAAAAAGCAAGGAGGTGAGATATTTATAGTAGGTACGTTTTATTCAGAGGATTATGCAAATGCTGTTTGCGGTAAGTATATATCTCTGGGTCTTTTTACTAATTCAATTAAAGTAAAGGTTTAGTATATTTAACTACTTATTTTTTAGCGTTTAACTATACCCGGAACATTAGTTTTAATGTATTCAAACGCTTTAGTGCCTTCATATATTTTTGCCTTATTTGGTCTAGTCTCGTTTTCTACAGCTAAAAATAAAAGAGTTGATTCACCATCATTTATAAAGTAGTTAAGTAATTTATCTCCAGATAAAGTTGTAGCACCAAGTACTTCCTCAAGTTCAATATTTATATTTCCCATACCGTTGTAAGATCGATAAATTATTTCAGAACATGCTTGTTTTTCACCGCTGGTTAGATCAAAATCAAAATCATAGTCAAATCCTAAAAAAGAATACAGGCTTTTTAAAATAATTTTAATATCTTCATTTTCTAACTTAGGCCTAAAAGCTATTATTCTGTTTGCGTAACCATTAAGGTAGGAATCCAATGGGTTTGTCCTTACCCCATCTGAATTGGCTTCAATGATATTATGATCTGGTTTTATATATTGTTTTTGGTTTTCTTTAAGTTGGATCTTGCTCAAAAATTCATTTTTTTCTTTATTTTGTGGGCCTGTAAAAGCCAGAGCGTGCTTGAAGTACCCGGGTAGGAAAATATTACTGAGATAACCGCTACTAAAAGTGAGAATGATATCACCTGGCTCTAAAATTTTTAGAAGCTGTTTTTTTTGCCGCCTAGAAAACTTAATTCCATCTATCAAAGGCATTCTAACATCTGCCATTATAGTAAATAAAAATTCCTGTATAGCTTTTAATTGTCCACCTGCTTCATCTACCATACTATTTACAGTCTCTTCGATTGTGGCTACCTGCATTATTTCGGCAGCTTCCAAGGGAAGGATGGTGTAATTATCTAGGATCAATTTTTTATAAGATTCATATTCTTCAGAAAGTGTTTTTGTAAGGGTTATGAGCTCGCTTGTAAAAGGGAATAGTTCTGTTGGTTTACCTAAGTTATCATTTTCAATTAATTGTCTTTTAAAAAATTCATTAGCAATTTCAATATTTTTGATATTTGTTGGTTCTGTTAAATTATTGATGATATAATTAAGGCCATTTCCTTTTATTTCAGTTCTTGGATATTCCTCATTTAGTTTATCAATAAGTAGCTGGTTTCCTGCGGTTTGAATGATAAGCTCAGCACTATGTTTATAAAGAGAGAGGCTCGCGCAGTAACCTAAAATAAAAGCCTGAGCATTATTTTTTTTAAATCTCGATTTATTAGCAATATCTTTATAGGCATTTACAATATCTAATAGTGATCTCGTGCAGAGAGTGTATCTAAAATATAAGCGCTCAATTTGATCATATTGTTTGTTTGAAAAATACTTTTTACCATTTTTATCCTGAGGTTTGATAAATGATATTTCTGTAATGGTTTTTTCTAGTACATTATTGAATGTTTTGATATGGTTAAAATCATCCTCAGGAACCCAGCGCTGAGCATATGAATGTGATAAAAAAATGAGGGTGAAAAAGGAAATAACTAAGTTTCTAAACGCTGTTTTTTTCATAAAGAAAAAGTTATTTTATCAAATTTTATAGTTCTTTAAGGTCTTTTAATAGTTGTTGGAGCATGTCCTTTGCATCCCCGAATACCATTATCGAGTTATCATAACCAAATAATTCATTTTGAACTCCAGCGAATCCCGTATTCATCGTGCGTTTATTAATAATTACTGTTTGTGATTTATCAACATCTAAAATTGGCATCCCAAAAATAGGAGACGATGAATCATGCCTTGCTGCAGGGTTAACAACATCATTCGCACCTAGGACAAGAGCAACATCACAATCTTCAAACTCATTATTTACCTCATCAAGGTCTTTAAGCTGTTCATATGAAATATTCGCTTCGGCTAAAAGTACATTCATGTGTCCTGGCATCCTTCCTGCAACAGGGTGTATGGCATATAAAACTTTTTTCCCTTTCTTTGATAAAAAATCTGCAACCTCTCTTACAGCATGTTGAGCTTGAGCAACAGCTAAACCGTATCCTGGAACTACTATAATTTTTTCGGCTGCATCAAAAATCATTGCAGCTTCTTCTGTAGAATAGCTTTTAACATTTATTTGCTTTGCTTCTCCGCTTTCGCTAGATCCTTGATCTAATCCCACTGCACCAAAAATAACATTAGCAAGAGATCTGTTCATTCCTTTGCACATGATATTTGTTAGTATTAGGCCAGATGCACCAACTAGAGCTCCCGAAATTATAAGAGCATTATTATTAAGGACAAAACCTGTTGAAGCAGCTGCAATGCCCGAGTAGGAGTTTAATAGAGATATAACAACAGGCATATCAGCACCACCTATGGGAATTGTTAATGTAATACCTAAGACAGCTGATAGAGCTATTAAATAATAAAAATGATTTATAGGGTTTGATGAAAAATAAACCATAAAAGCAGCTGTCGTTACTAAAAATAGTGCAATTAATCCATTCAAAATTTGCTGACCTGGAAATACTATAGGTTGCCCACTGATAAATCCTTGAAGTTTGCCAAAAGCTATAAAGCTACCAGTGAATGTTAGGGTGCCTACAAAAACTGATAAAGAAATAGTTGATAAGCTAAATGTGGATAATATGCCATCAGGATTTAAATACTCAGCAGAGGCGATTAGAGCTGAGGCTATTCCCCCAAAGCCATTAAAAATAGCAACCATTTGGGGCATTTGTGTCATTTCCACACGTATTGCAAAAAAAGCACCAATTATTGAGCCTATTAATATTCCAAGACCAACAAGTTCCAAGCTGATATTGCCATTGGCTAATAGGGTAGTGATAATCGCTATGAGCATTCCCATGGACGCGATGAAATTTCCACTGCGAGCAGTCTTAGGATGGCTTAATCTTTTAATACCAAATATAAATAAGACTGAGGACAAGACGTAAAGTGCGTTTTCTAGATTCATATTTGATTTACTTCTTTTTAAACATTTTTAGCATTCTATCAGTAACCATAAATCCCCCAACCACATTCACCGTAGCAAAAATCACAGCCGCAAACCCCAGCCAAGTTCCAATCTCACCGCCAATTTTAGTTGAAATGATAGCACCTACAACTGCAATACCAGAAATTGCATTTGAGCCACTCATAAGAGGAGTATGAAGTGTTGGTGGAACTTTGGTAATTATTTCAACTCCAACAAATATGGCTAAAATAAAAACGGTTAAAATATTTATGTCCATTTAAGATTCCTCTAAAAGGTTGCGCGTTGGCTCATGGGTGATTGTTCCTTGATGGGTAAATGTTGAGCCAGAAATTATCTCATCGTCCATATCGAAGTTCAAATTATTTTCTTTGGTCATATGTAGAACCAAAGCTGATATATTTTTTGCGTATAATTCGCTAGCATGTACAGGCATGGTTGCCGGGATGTTTGATGTTCCATCAATGACAATCTCATTGTGGGTAATGACCTTATCCTTTTCTGTAACTTCACAATTTCCCCCATTTTCAGCTGCTAGATCCATAATTACTGATCCAGGTTTCATGAGTTCAACTACATCTTTACCAATCAGAATAGGGGCTTTCCTACCTGGTATAAGAGCAGTAGTTACAACCATATCAGCTTTAGATATATGCTCTTTTATAAGTTCTTGCTGCTTTTGCTTATACTCATCAGAAGTTTCCTTGGCGTAACCACCCTCGCCAACTCCATCATCAGATTCTGAGGAAACCTCAACGAATTTTGCACCAAGAGATTCAACTTGTTCTTTTACCTCAGGTCGCACATCAAATGCCTCGACTTGGGCGCCCAATCTTTTCGCTGTAGCAATTGCTTGAAGACCTGCAACTCCTGCGCCAAGTATTAAAACCTTGGCAGGTCTAATTGTGCCAGCCGCGGTCATGAGCAGCGGCATATAAACGTTCATGTGAGAAGATCCCATTAAAACTGCTTTGTACCCAGCAATATTAGCTTGGGACGAAAGTGCATCCATTTTCTGGGCAAGTGTAGTTCGAGGAACAAGATGCATTGACAGCCCAGTAATATTTTTATTTGAAATAGATTTAACTTTTTCAAGTTCTATGGTGGGTTGAAAAAAGGACACCAAAATAGAATCTTTAGGCATCAATTCTATTTCATCACTAGTGGGAGCTGCTACTTTTATTATAATGTCTGAATCTTTAAAAAGCTCATTTGTGGTGTTTACAATGTTAGCTCCAGCATTTTTAAAATTGTCGTCAGAAATAAATGAACTAGTCCCAGCGCCAGTTTCAATGTTAACCTCATAACCAGCTTTGATAAGTTCTTTTACGGATTGTGGAGTAGCTGCTACTCTCGTCTCATCATGTATTGTTTCTTTTGGAATAGATATTTTCATTTAAATGATGTGTTTGACGCGTGAAAGTTAGTATAAAAATTTAATTGAACAATTGGTAAACAATTAAATTAATTTAATAGATTATCATTACATAATTATTATCAATAATAAGAATCTAGCTTGTGAAAATAAAGACTGCCCTAATATTTTTATCTCTGAAATGTTTTATTTTTTCTGAAACGCTATATGTCCCAGAAAATTATTCCACAATACAGCTCGCAATTAATGCTTCTTTAGACTTTGATACTGTATTAGTATCGCCTGGTTTTTATGAAGAGAACATCAATTACAATGGAAAAAATATAGTTGTAACGTCAACTTATATTCAAGATCAAGACTCATCACTTATAGCACAGACAATAATTGATGGTGATCAAGATGGGTCGGTTGCTATTTTTGAAAATAATGAAAATGGCGATGCCGTTTTGCAAGGATTTACTATTCAAAATGGTAATGGGTATTTTGCAGACCCTGATGGAAATGGGACTTTTTATACCTATGGTGGTGGTATCTATTGCCAGGATTCAGACCCGACGCTTAAAGATTTAGTTATAACAAATAATTCAGGTGATGAAGGCGGCGGTGGTGGAGTTTTTTTGTATGAGGCTTCACCAACTATCATTGGGTGCTTTATAACCAATAATACAACTGATGATGTGGGTGGTGGCCTTTACGCTAGGTTTTCAAGCGTATCCATTATTAATACAAAATTTATTGCAAATGAAGCTGATCTTGGTTCAGGCTGCTATCTAAGAAATGAGTCTATACCCACTATGACAAATGTGGATTTCATTTCGAATGTAGCGGCTAATTCCGGAGGAGGTGTTCTCCTTAAGGATAACGCAGATGCAGTGATGTATAATGTGAAAATCGTAAATAATCTTGCAGAAGGTTTAGGAGGTGGACTTTACGTAAATAATGCTGACCCAAATCTTGATTTTGCACTTATTGCATTAAATACTTCCAGCGCAGGAGGCGGGGTTTACATTCGAAATAATTCTGACCCTATTTTTAAAAACTTAACTGTAGCGTATAATTCTTCTGGCTTTGATGGCGGAGGTGTTTACCTTAGAGATGATTCAAATTTGCTGGTATCAAATAGTATTTTTTGGGAAAATGGAGACTCTCAATTTTATTTTCGAGATAGTGGAGATGAGGTTGAACTAGACATATCTTACAGTTTGGTTCAAAATAATCAAGATGGTGTAGATGATAATGATAATGGTGATTTAAACTGGGGGCTTGGGATGCTTAGTGGTGATCCTTACTTTTGTAATGGTGAAGGAGGTGATTATACTGTCAGAGAAAATTCTAATGTTCTAAATGGAGGTTCTGATGGGGATCTAGTTGGATTTCTTGGAGTTGGTTGTGGTCCAATAAATACTGGACCAGTTTGGTATGTAAGTGAGCTAGGCAATGATTCAAGTGATGGATCCTTAGAAACTCCTCTAGCTACTATTCAGGCAGCAATAAATGCTAGTGCGAATGGAGATACTATCAGGCTTTTTGAAGGGGAATATATTGAGTTATTTGATTTTCAGTCTAAACAATTAGTTCTTGAATCGCGATCAGATGAACTCCAAGATAGTTTATTAGTAGAACAAACTGTTATATCTGCCGGCCCCTTAGGAGGATCTTGTATAGAATTAATCGGAGTTGACGCAGCTAATGCTACTATCAAAAACCTAACATTTAGTGGGGGGCAAAGTCAAATTGGAGGAGGTGTTTATGTTGAGAATTCTACTCCAAAATTAGTTGGAATTATAATTAAAGGAAATTCTGCCGAAGTAGGCGGAGGGTTATACATAAATCAATCAGACATAGAAGTGATAGATACAAAAATATACGATAATGGATCAAATTTTGGTGGTGGGATATATGCAACAGGCTCTGTTGTCAGGCTTAATAATGTTTCCATTGATAGCAATCTGGCTTATTGGGGTGCAGGTATATACTCTGAAGATTCTAATTTTGATATTGCAGATTCAGAACTACTGACTAATCAGGCTTTAATTGAAGGTGGCGCCATTTATCAAAATGGAAATAGCATTGTGCTAACTAAAACAGCTGTAACAAATAACACTGGATTAGATTTTGGTGGCGCTTTAGTATGTTATAACGGTTTACTAGATATTCAGGGTAGTACAGTTGCAGGAAATACAGCAAATTATGGCTCTGCGCTAAATATTCGAGAATCTGCAATTATTATTAAAAACTCAATTTTTTGGGCAAATGGTGAAAATAGTTTTTATTCTGCTGCAGGAAATGAGTCAAGTATGGTGACAGTTGAGTATTCAAACTTTTATGGGGGTGAAGAATATCTAAGTTTATCATCCAGTATCATTTTAAATTGGGGTTTTGGAAATTTTAACTCTGATCCAATGTTTTGCGCTCCTGGACAGGGTGATTTTACCCTCCAGGAAAATTCTTTTTGTTTAACTGCTAGTGACAGCTCAGGATTAATTGGGGCCTATGAACAAACTTGTATTGAACAATTAAACATACTCAAATCTGATTTACCACAAAATTTCAGTTTGTTTCAAAATTATCCAAATCCTTTTAACCCCATCACTACGATTTCATTTAGAATTGATAAACTTCAGAAAATTAATCTATCGGTGTATAGCATAAATGGCGCATTAATTAAACAGCTCATCAATGACTACATTCCTGCAGGTATTCATAACATTGTTTGGAATGGCCTAGGTCAAAATGGTGCTATAGTTCCATCTGGGTTGTATATTTACAAGATAAGCTCATCTCAAAAATCCATCCAAAAAAAGATGGTTTTTGCTAAATAGCTTTACTCTTCAGTACTTTTCCTAAAAAAATAAACTTTCCTCAAACTTTAAGTTGAGTTTATTGTTATATTTCAGCTTACCGTCATGAATATGTTTAGTGTTAGAAATATAATTTTTTGGTATTCCTTGGTCAGTGGAGTATTGTTTTCAGCTGATTTAGAAGATTTTGCCAAAGACTGGGTGGGCTATGAGTCTTTATCTAGTCCTTCGCTAAATTATCAAGGTAGACAGATATATTTAGATGTTAGAAGCAATGCAGATGAAATGGAAAGTTTGGTTTATGCCTCAAATTCAGAGTTTATATACAACGGTTATCTGGACTGGGCAGGTCACTTTTTAACGTATGATAAAGATTTAAATTACATATCATTTGGAAGGCGTTTTTACACGCCACTTGGTATCATAGGCACGCAACAGCTAGAGTATAAAATTTTGGAGTTTGATGAAAATCGTCTTACTCTAGAGCATACATCTGCTGATAGCTCAACCATTCACACAATGATTATTAGCGCCATAGCGCTATCTCTAGTTAATGATTATATGCCACAGTCTGTAAGTATTAAGGCTAATTACCCTAATCCGTTTAATCCAAGCACAACGATACCCGTAAAAGTATCACAAAGCGATTACATGCAGATAAATATCTTTGACTCAAATGGGAAGCTGGTTAAAAAATTATTCAATGGTGAACTATCAATCGGGCAACATAGTTTTAGGTGGAATGGATTAAATGAGCACAATATATTGGTTGGCTCAGGTATTTATTTTTGTAAAATAATTAAAAACAATAATATTCTATCATCACAAAAAATGGTTTTACTTAAATAGCGCTCTAATATCATAATTGACTAGTACTATGCAGCTATTTGTGAAAAAAACATTTTATTTAATTGTTCTTTTATCCCAAGCTACTGCTACTTGGCTAGAAAACATCCCACAAAAAATTACTCAATCAAACGGTCAAATAATTGAAATTTATGCTAGTGGAGATCAGTATTCACATCGACTTCATGATGAAAATGATTACACAATTGTATTAAATCCTTACGATGGTGATTTCTATTATGCTACTAAAAGAGGTGAAGAAATCATTCCATCAGAGTTTAAAGCTGGATCAGTAGAGCCTAGCATGACAAGTTTGATTCCTGGCATTAAACTCAGTCAAGAACAATATTTAGAAAAAAAAGAATACTATGAACGTTATATGTCGCATCGAAATGGGAGAGATGCTCCTACGTCTGGAACTATTGCACAGTTAAACGTGTTTATAAAGTTCGCTGACGATGGAAACTTTCCAAACCTAAGATCCTATTATGACATTCCGTTTAACTCAACTACAGAGGCATCAATACGAGATTATTTTTATGAAGTTTCTTATGGCACTTTAACTGTAGATACATATCATTTTCCTCCAAGTATACTAGGTACAAACACATCATATACAGACAGCAGAAATAGAGGTTATTATAGCCCATATTCAGCTACAAACACTGAAGGCTATCAAACAGACGAGGAAAGAACCTTAAGGGAGCATACGCTTCTTAGAGATGCTGTTATCGCTATCCAAAATTCAGTTCCAGAAGATTTAAATATCGATGCCAATAATGATGGTTATGTTGATGCGTTGTCCTTCAGTGTGTATGGTAACGTTGATGGATGGTCTGATCTGTTGTGGCCACACCGTTGGGCGCTTTATTCTTTTGATGCATACATAAATGGTGCTAGAGTTTATGACTACACTTTCGAGCTAACTGAAAGTTCTTATTTCACTGCTGGAGTTTTGTGTCACGAGTTCTTCCATGTTTTAGGTGCGCCGGATTTATATCACTACAACAGCACCGGAGCCCCAGATGCTGTAGGTGGATGGGATCTAATGGAAAGTACATCCAACCCTCCTCAATACATGGGTGCCTTTTTAAAGTGGAAATACGGAGATTGGATTCCGGAAATCCCTGAAATTACATCAACAGGAACCTACACATTAAATCCTTTGCAAGAACCAGAAAATTCTTCTTATAAAATAGCTTCTCCAAATAGTGATACAGAATATTATGTTCTTGAATACAGAGTCAAAGAAGGAGCTTACGATTCAAATACGCCAGGCTCAAGGGACGGCCTGCTCGTTTATAGAATAAATACGGAAGCAGGAAACGGCAATGCACAAGGTCCTCCCGATGAAGTATATTTGTATAGACCGGGTGGAACATTAACTTCGCAAGGCAGTTTTGTATCTGCACCTTACAACTCTTTGTGGTCACATACTGAACTTAATGATTTTACTAACCCAGAGCCTTTTCTTTACAATAATGGCAACGGTGGTCCTGGAGGTTTAAACTTACTTAACGTGGGTGCTGGAGGCGAAACCATTACTTTTACTATCTCTATGGGCGCGCCAACAATTGAGCTTGACCAGTCGTCTATTCTTTTCGAAATGGCCCCTAACGAGTTTCAATCAAAAAATATCGTACTTTCAAATGGTGGAGATCTAGAAACGTTACTTATGTTTAATTTAAGTTCTGTCAGTCTGCCTTTTTCAAACCCTGTTTCTGGCCCAGATGGAGGAGGGTACTATTGGACGTCATCTGAAAATGATGATAATCTAGGCTTTAATTGGATTGACATTGAGAATTCTGGAACTCAGGTTCAGTTCCCTAATAATGACAGCTCACCTGATGCTATTCCGATTGGATTTAGTTTCCCATTTTTTGGTAATCAGTTTTCCGAATGTATAATTAACCCCAACGGATGGATCGGTTTCGGTCAAGATTTTTCGTTGTGGTCTAATATTGAAATCCCGAGTAATGATGCTCCTAGGCCTGCGATATTTGCAATGTGGGATGATCTAAACCCTTTAAATGATAATAGCAATGCATCAGCAGCTGGAAATGTCTATTACTATTCTGACATAGAAAGTCAAACTTTTATCATTTGGTTTGATAATGTGGTCACTTGGCAGGGGAATGCTGTTTCTGGAGAGTTTGATTTCCAGGTTGTTTTGCATCGGAATGGTGATTTTGAGCTCAATTACAATGAGATTATTGGTAGCCCAAGTTCAGCAACAATTGGATTCCAGAGCGGTAACGGAAGTGATGGCACACTCATTTCTTATAATGATGAAATAGTTGATAGTCAGCAGAGTATATTTATCTCTAAAGCTAGTCAGTCTGATTGGCTAATGGTTGGCACACAAACAGGAGAGATGAGTGGTCTTATCCCAGGAGGTCAATCATTCAATATTAGTGTAATGGCAAATTCAAATGGTTTGGATGTAGGGAGCTATTACAGCGATCTAGTCATATCCTCAGACCAAGTCGAGCCTGTGTCTATTCCAATTGAATTACAAGTTAGAGGTGAAGGCTCTTCGATTACTGTTCCTTTTATTGATATTGATAATTCTGAAACAGGTATTGTTGAGCTACCAAATTCAGTAAATCAAATGATATCATCCGTTTTTCAAAAGTATACTCATTTGGAAGTTTCTGGTGAAAATGTGATACCAATACTGGCACAATCTGAGATTTTGGATCATCAAATACTGCATGTTAAGAAAATATTAAAAGAATATGTTACTGATGTGCCAAACACTTTATGGGGTAGTAACAAGGCAGCGTTAAAAAATGCTTTATCCATGAGTAACGCCTTTTTGATGCTTTTGAATGATGAAGAGGAATATGAAAATCCGGACCTGCAGATTCTCTTTGAAAATGGAGCTAAGGGGCAGGATGTATTAGGCACAGAAATTTTTCCGGAGGGTTCAGCCATTTACATGAATAGCTCTGAAAGGGATGCAACCTATGAGGAAGTATTACATTTTGTGCACAATTATGGTATAAAAAATTCATTTCCAGCAATGCAGACTGCTATTGACGTTGCAATGAGTGCAGCGATGTCAAACGGATACTATGTACCATTATCTGATATTCCTGATGAAGATTATGATGATGAATACCTAGCTTTGTTAATGGAAGTTTATTTCGGTTTGTGGGCTCATGACCCTGAAGAAAATGGTTTTGCTGGTGGGAATGAGTATAGTTTTATAAACCGTGATGAGATGCTTATTGGTGACTCTCTTGGATCAAATATCATAATTGAGTTTTTAGGTGATCGTTGGAGATACACTCCTGAATTACCTAGTTCATTCTCAGGGATATTTAGTCTCAGTTTTGACTCATCATTAGCGTATACAAACAGATCTCAATATCTTAAAAATATTAATTTAAACGGTGAAAACAATATTACCATTGTTGGAAATAATTTTTCCAATCGAATACATGGTAATAGTGGCGATAATATATTCACTGGCCTGGGTTTAGATGACTATTTTAATGGGGGTGAGGGCACAGACAGATTTGTATTTTTAGGTGACTACGATGAGTATGCTATTTTAGATGCGGCTGATTGGAATGATTACATTATGAGCGTTGTAGATCTAATATCAAACAGAGATGGCAATGATACATTAGTTCAAGTTGAACAAATGAATTTTAACGGTACAGTATACACAATTGGAGAAGAGCTAAATACAGCAATAGATAAATTTATACCTAATGAGTTTAAGTTATTTCCATCATATCCAAACCCTTTCAATTCTTCTACTACAATAAAGTTCAATACTCCAAAAAATTCATACATTAAATTGGTTGTAGTTGATTTGTTGGGAAGAAAAATTAGAACGCTTTATGATGGTGAAATTGCAAATGGCTCCCACGAAATTAAATGGGATGGATTAAACGATTATGGGAATCTTATTCCCTCAGGTGTTTATTTGATTCAGTTTATCAGCAAAGAATACTCATTTCAATACAAAACAGTGTTAATTAAATGACAAGTTTTTTTGTGAGTGTTAACTGTTTGTTACGCGTTCTATATTTGGGTGAGATTTTTCATTGAAAGACTTTAACGTCATTTAGTTGAAATACATTTCTAATTTTTTTGATTTTTTAAACATTTACGATTAAATAAAAATAGGAGATTTTTTATGAAAACCTTGAAAAAGATACAACGCGGATTCACGATGATTGAAATTATGGTTGTTGTTGTGATTGTTGCTATTCTCGCTGCAATTGCATTGCCGATTTATCTAGATTACGTGCAGAGCTCTTATGCCTCTGAAGCTCGTACTGTGATGTCAAATGTTCATAATGCAGCTAAAATGTATTATCAAACTAAGGGTGAATGGCCTGGGGATGTTGAACAGCTTGAAAGAGCGGGGCAATTAGATCTAGATAGATCTACAAAACTAAAGTGGACATTTGAACTCCAACTTCCTGATAGATTGAGTGCAACAAGTACTGAAGAAATGCAGGGAGGAGCTGGTAAGGTAGTATCTTTTGATGCTCTTACAGGTAAATTTACAGGATATGGATCTCCAGAAGAGAGCCAGTAGCAGTGGATCTAAATCAGCTTCTAACATACAGCCTTGATAGCGGGGCTTCAGATCTGCACTTGAGTGTTGGATCTATCCCAATGGTGCGAATTAATGGCACAATGAAACCTTTAAACCTTGATGTCCTCAAACAGAGTGATATGGAAAAAATGCTTCCGGAGGTTATGGATGAAGATCAGCTTCAGATCTTTAAGGAAAAAAAAGAGATTGATTTTTCTGCTAAACTTGAAGGGAAAGGGCGTTTTAGGGTTAACTTTTTCAACCAAATAAATGGCCTTGCTGGCGTATTTAGAACAATACCAGATACGATAAAAAGTTGTGATGAGCTTGGAATACCTCCTTTTATGACCGACTTAGCCATGCTCGATAGGGGACTGGTTCTTCTCACTGGTCCTACGGGTTCTGGAAAAAGTACTACTCTAGCTGCGATGGTGGATCATATCAATAGAGAGAAAGCTTGTCACATAATAACGATTGAAGATCCTGTAGAATATTATCACCACACCAAAGAAAGTCTGATCAATCAAAGGGAATTGGGCGCAAGTACACATAGTTTTGCAAATGCGTTAAAATCTGCATTGAGAGAAGATCCAGATGTAATTCTTGTGGGAGAGATGAGAGACTTGGAAACAATTTCATTAGCACTAACAGCAGCTGAGACAGGTCACTTGGTTCTTTCTACATTACATACTTCTAGCGCTGTAAAAGCAATAGATAGGATAATCGATATCTACCCATCGGGGCAAAAAGGACAAATTAGATCAATGCTATCAGAATCTCTAGAGGCTGTTATTTCACAAAAGCTATTGCCAACAAAAGATGGAAAAGGTAGAGTGCCAGCTTGTGAGGTCA
>JAYPIC010000025.1:0-12619 GCA_038127595.1 bacterium
TAACAAAATGTCATTGTGCGCATCAGCTACAAACGCCTCCATATGAATGTCGTATGTAGATTTTTCACAACTTGAAAACAAAAAGATAGAAGATATTAATATAAAGAGAATTGAACTGAATTTAATCCCACTCAAAACCAGTCACCTGATTACTGTATGAATCTATTTCTATAATGTTGTAATCTTGGATTTTATCAACAAAATAATATAAAAATTTTGTAGAATCATTTTCGCTACGCCAAACCGAGTCTGGCAGACCTATATTATCTAAAACAACATTTTCACTTGGCTTATCCCTTAAAAATTCCCATATCTCATAATCTGTCATTAAGCCTAAACTAAACATTGTTTTTTCAACTAGATCAGGTCTACTACTTTTTGTTGGCGGCAGTGAATATAATTTCGGTGATTTAACTTCCGATGCACATGAAAAGAATAATGATATTAGAGCTAAAATTATAATATGCACCCTTAAAAATAAGATATATGAATTCCATGATACAAGTGAACTAATTTTAATATTTTGTTTTAACTTCTTACCAAGCCAAGCTCAAGTTTTACAATGGGAAATAAAAAAGAAAAAAATAGATTTTATTTTAATAAAGAATTTCTTTCCTCCCCCGAAGGGAGATCAGTTAGAATTCTTTCTGAATATTATGGCCCGCTGAAGAATATTAAGGAGAATAAAATTTTTGACACCATTGTATTTTTTGGTTCTGCAAGAATTAAATCCGAAAAAGAGGCTAAGACAATATTTGATAACATCGGCAGCTCTGCTACCCAACAAGAAATTAATAGAGCTAAAAAAGATGTTGATATGAGCAGGTATTATGAGGATGCTCGCAAACTAGCTAAAAAATTCACAGAATGGAGTAAAGGGCTTAATAGCAAAAAATCTCGCTACATCATAACATCTGGTGGCGGAGGTGGAATAATGGAAGCAGCAAATAGGGGAGCAAAAGAAGCCGATGGAATTTCCTTAGGATTGACTATATCACTTCCTTTTGAACAAACTAGTAATGAGTACATTACGAACGGGTTAGATCTAAAATTTCATTATTTCTTTATGAGGAAGTTTTGGTTCATTTACTTAGCTAAAGCATTAGTAGTATGGCCTGGTGGGTTCGGCACGTTAGATGAAGTGATGGAGCTTTTAACATTGATTCAAACTGAAAAAATTAAAAAAAAGTTACCTATCGTTCTTTATGGGTCTGAATTTTGGAACAATGTAGTTAACTGGGACTACCTAGTTGAATGTGGTACCATCTCACAATCTGACTTAGATCTCTTCCATATTTCAGATGACATAGATGATGCGTTTCATTTCATTGTGCAGTACATTGAAGATAATAAACTAAAAGGTCCTAATTTTTAACATGCGAAAAATTTTAGTCTTAGTTTTTATACCAATTTTTCTATTCGCCCAACTAAAACCTGTTGAAAATCTTCAAAAAAATGCTCCGAGAGTTTGGACTTTAACTAATGCAATGATCCATACTGCTCCTGGCGATTTTATCAAAAGCGGGTCTATCGTCATTAGAAATGGCAAAATAGAATCAGTAGGAAGATACATCAAGTCGCCAAAAGATTCTTATGAAATAGATATGCAAGGAGCCCATATATATGCAGGTTTTCTTGAAACATGGCTTGAAACAAAATCTTATGATTCAAAATCAAAAAGTAAAAGAAAGCATTGGGACTCAAAAGTAAGACCCGATTACAGAGCTGTTGATAATATAGAAGTAAAGGATAAAGCATTAAAAGAGCTTCGAAGCTTAGGATTTACAACAGCTCACATCGCACCAGATCAAGGTATTTTCAGAGGACAAACAGGTGTAATAAGCTTGTCAGATCAACTGAACTCAATTAATTCCTCAGTTGCACAAGCTATAGATTTTAAATACCGGGCCAAAAAAAACAGAGAATACCCTAGATCTTTATTAGGAGTCATTGCTCATATTAGACAGACGTTTTATGACTCTGATTGGTATTTAAAGGCTCAAGAGATTATACAGGAATATCCATCTGAGAACGAGCCTATATCTTCGAACTCATCTTTAGAAAGTCTTGGCCTGTCTAGAGCCTTAAACAAACCATTTGTTTTTATTTCATCAAATGAGAACTCTTCATCTAGAGCAATTAATATCGTAAAGGAGTTCAACCTTTCACCTTGGATTTTAGGCAGTGGATATGAATACAGGGTTCTTGATTATTTTGATGAAGTAAAACCTTTTTTCATCATGCCGATCAACTTTCCAGCAAAGCCAAATGTCACAAAACCAATGAGCGATCTACAATTTTCTACTAGAGAATTAAAGCATTGGGATATGGCTCCTGACAATTTGCTTTATCTTACAAATTCAGAATTTGACTTTTCAATTACTAGTCATGGCCTCAAGAAAAAAAATGATTTTCGCAAAAATCTTCAAAGAATTATTGAAAGAGGCTTAAACAAAGATATTGTTTTAGCAGCGCTGACAACCCAACCTGCAGAAATGCTAGGGTTAGAAAAATCATTCGGGAAAATAGCTAAAGGGTATAATGCAAACTTGGTTGTAGTTGATGGAGATTATTTTGATCATAAATCTAAAGTAGTTAGTGTTTGGATTGATGGAGAAGAAATATTTATTTCATCAAGAAAAAGCCCATCTTTCTTAGGAAAATGGTCTCTTAAATACAAGGGGACTGCTTATGATTTAGAAATCAAAGACCTTCTCAAAGGTCAAACCATTGGTACTAGTAATAAAATTTATAGCGGTACAATTAGCTATCAAGGTAGGAAAACTGATTTATACAACATAGATATCTATGAATCTTCAATTTCTTTTTCAGTCGATGGCGCTAGCCTCGATCATAAAGGTACATTAACGTTTAACGGAGATTTGACTGACTCACAAATCATTGGAAATGGAAAAGGTTTATTTCAAGAATCATCACCTTTCCAAGCAGACAGAAAGAAGAAGGATGTAGAAAAAGATTCTAATTTAGAACCTGCAAGTAAGTTATCAGTATTTAAACCTGAAGGTGCTTATGGTCTCATAAAAAAACACCCAAAACCTAATGCAGTACTAATTAATGATGCTACACTTTGGACATGCGGACCAAAAGGCACTTTAGCTGAATGGGATATATTATTTGTTGATGGAAAAATTGAACAAGTTGCTCCTGACATAACAGTGCCACAAGGAAGTGCAATCTTAATAGAAGGAGCAGGAAAACATGTAACGCCGGGCCTAATTGATTGCCATAGCCATTCTGCTGCAAGTAGTATAAATGAAGGCACTCAATATATTACATCCGAAGTAAGAATGAGTGATGTTTTAGACCCTACAGATATAAATATTTATAGGCAACTAGGCGGCGGGTTAACTACTGCAAATGTTTTACATGGCTCAGCAAACCCAATAGGAGGACAAAATGCAGTTATTAAACTTCGCTGGGGCAGCAAGGCAAACCAACTTTTATTTAAAAATGCACCAGAGGGAATAAAGTTTGCTTTAGGCGAAAATGTAAAACAGGCTAATTGGGGTGGTACAAACCGGTACCCACAAACTCGTATGGGTGTAGAGCAAGTAATGAGGGATGCTTTTAGAGCAGCTCTTGATTACAAACATGCAAATGATAACTATATGCGCAATGCAAAATATCAAAGAACAAAAATACCCCCTAGGAAAGATCTAGAGCTTGATGCACTTGTTGAAATACTTGAAGGTGAGAGATTAGTTCATTGTCATTCATATCGTCAAGATGAAATTCTAATGCTCACTCGAGTAGCAGAGGATTTTGGCTTTAAAATAGCAACCTTCCAACATGTTCTTGAAGGGTATAAAGTTGCAGATCGGCTCGCTGAACATGGTGCTGGCGCTTCAACTTTTTCTGATTGGTGGCAATACAAATATGAAGTAATCGATGCAATACCATATAATGGTAGTATGATGGTAAAAAGCAATGTTCTAGTATCATTTAATTCTGATGACGATGAACTTGCGCGAAGATTAAATACAGAGGCCGCTAAAGCTATTCAGTATGGTAATCTAGATCCTAACGAAGCTTTAAAGTTGGTAACTATAAATCCAGCAAAACAATTAAAAATTGATAAATACGTTGGTTCTTTGGAACCCAAAAAAGATGCTGATTTTGTTATCTGGGATGGTGAACCACTATCTATATATAGTAAAGTTGAAGAAACGTGGATCGATGGCATTAGATATTATTCCCAGAATGATAATAAGTTACTTGAAGAAAGGGACGCAGAACTAAGGAGCAATATCATTCAAAAAATATTATCGACCAAAGGCCCAAGTACCTTTAGTAGTAGCAAGAAAACATCATCAATGCACAATGGTCATAAATGCGACATTTTAGATAATACAGGTGTTTATGATGATTAAAATAATATTCACCTTATTCCTATTTAGTCTTGGAATTTCAAATGATCAAATTCCCGGGGAAGATCAAAAAAGACCAATTATATTAAAAGGAGGTATTCTACATACAGTGTCAACAGATATTTTTGAAGGATACGATATACTTTTTTCAAAAGGTAAAATTGTTAGAATAGAGAAAAATATAATGGCGTCTCCAGAAACAGATGTATACGATGTCTTTGGTAAACACATAATTCCAGGTTACATCGCGCCAATTACTAGAATCGGATTAGTAGAAATTGGCTTAGTAAAACAGACTAGAGACTTTGCTGAAAGAGGATCATTCAATCCCAATGTAAAGGCAAATGTAAGCTACAATCCTGATTCTGACCTTATACCTATCACACGTTCAAACGGAGTCTTAGTTGTAAACTCCGTTCCTGCAGGAGGTCGCATATCTGGTCAATCATCTGTAATGATGCTTGATGGATGGACATGGGAACAAGCTACATTAAAACATCCATCTGGACTACACATTAACTGGCCCTCAATGAGGATAAATTATGGAGCAAATGTAAAAAAATCTGAAAAACAACAAAAAGAAGAAATTCAAAAGTCAATTAGAGATCTTGACCACATGGTCCGTGATGTTAGAGCATACTTTCAACGTATAAAGCAAAGAAGCCGTATCGCAGGCGAAAGACAAAAGTCAGACCTTAGGTTAGAGTCAATGATACCATTTGTAGTAGAAAAAAAGAAAATTTTCATTCATGCAGATGAGGCAAGACAGATAAAATCAGCGGTTGAGTGGGCCAAAAAAAATGACCTTAAAATTATTATTGTAGGTGGTTCAGATAGTTGGCGACTAACAGATCTATTGGTTAAAAATAACATACCAGTAGTTATTGACCAGGTAGAAAAGATACCTACTCGCAGATTTGAACCAATCCATTTGCCATACAAGTTACCTTTCTTATTAAAGCAAGCTGGAGTGCAGTTCTGTTTAAATACGATCATTGGTTACCCGCATGATGGCAATATACGTAATCTCCCGAATGAGGCTATGCGAGCCGCTGCTTATGGATTGGATAAATCAGAAGCATTACGTTCTATTACTTTAAGCACTGCCGAAATTTTAGGAGTTGATGATATGATCGGCTCATTAGATATTGGTAAAGATGCTACATTTTTTATTTCTGAAACACCACCAATGGAAATGAATCCAAAAATTCTTATGGCATTTATTCAAGGTAAAGAGGTGGATCTCAACAACCATCAAAAAATGCTCTATAAAAAATATCAAGAGAAATATAGAAGACAAGGTCAACTAAACCAATAATAAGCAAATTTCTGCAACGCTTGTATGCCGTCCAACAATATAAATATTAAAAGTATAGCTGTAATTGGAGCAGGGGTTATGGGTGCCCAATTAGCTGCACTTTTTGCAAACAAAAGCATTAGATCATATTTATACGATATCACAACTGATACTGCTACTTCAGGAAGAGATCGGTTAAAAATAATTAAACCACCGCCGCTTGAACAACCTGAGAACATTGAACTAATTCAAGCCTGCGGCCTTAATAAAGACATTCATGAAATTAAAAAAGTAGATTGGATAATCGAGGCAGTTCCAGAAAAAATTGAAATTAAAATTGAAGTATTTAAAAAAATCTCTCCATATATACATAAAAGGGCAATACTATCATCGAACACATCTGGCATTACGTTAAATGAACTCATTAAAAACCTACCAGAAAACTTAAAAAGTAGGTTTTTGATTACTCATTTTTTTAATCCACCAAGATATATGAAGCTTTTGGAGATCGTAAAAAATAAGCAAACATCACTAGAAATTTATAACTCATTAATAAGCTTTTGCAGATCAATATTAAATAAAGGAATAGTGCCAGCTAAAGACAATCCAAATTTCATTGGCAATAGAGTTGGAATATTCAGTTTAATGTCCGCAATTAAATTAAGTATCATTAAAAATATTAAAATTGAGGAAGTAGATTTTTTAACAGGGGCTATATGCGGAAGACCAAAAAGCGCAACATTTAGAACGGCAGACATCATTGGGTTAGACACACTAGAAAGTGTAGCTATGACCACACATGACAAATCAAAAGATGATGAGTCGATTGAGGTGTTTAAACCTCCAAGCATAATAAAAATACTTATAAAGAATAATTACTTAGGACAAAAATCAAAATCAGGTTTTTACAAAAAAAATGATGATGGGGCAATACAAGTTTTTAATCCTGAAAAAAATGAATATCAGCATGTTCAAAAACTAGATCTTGGAATAAATCAAAACATATTAAATAATGAGAATATAAATGATAGACTAAATGCCATAATAAACTTGGATAATAAATATGGCGATTTTCTATGGCACTCTATTTCAGACATGCTTTTATACTGTGCAAATCGAGTTCCTGAAATAACAAGTGAACCAATCAATATAGATAATGCAATGAAATGGGGTTTTGGCTGGCAATTCGGCCCGTTTGAATTATGGCAAATGCTGGGTTTAGAAAAGACTGTAAAAAGAATGCAAAAAGATAAAAAAAACATCCCAAATTGGATTAGAGAGAAAGTCCTAAAAAAAGAATTAACATTCTTTTAAAAAGATTCAAAAATGCAGAATTATAATCTGGGTATTCTTTTCAAACTACTTTCTCGGAATAATTTAGAATCAACATCCGTATTAATCGATACATAATCAATGTAAATTTCTGTTTTATGATTTTTTTGGATGTCTCGGACCAAAATTTTTGAAGCTAGCTCATAACTCTTTACCATTTTATATGAATATATTTTTACTTTTTTCAATTCATCATTTTTGCCAAATGATTTTTCTTTGAGAATAGTAAGATTTTTTTTTGAAACCCATAAAATATGTTTACTGTAAGCACTTTTCAACTCAGGCTTTGATATAACATTTAAAACATAACAATCGACACCATTAAATAGTTCATCATTTAAGCGGTCATAATTATTATCAGAGAGCACTCTGCTATTTAAATCTTCATAGCTCAGATCTGAACCCATGAATGAATCATTCATCCTATTTGAATTTATTCTGCGAATTTTATTAAAGGCAGGCAGCCACATTCGTATTTCATTATCTTTGTCTTCATATTCTTTCCTTAGGAAAGATATGCCTCTATCTGCCTTAGGTTCTAAAACCCATATGATCTGATTCTTGCCAATGTTATTTGATTTTGATAATAATATATTTTCACGGGATTTATTTTTTGCATTTGTTAGCACCATGGAAATTCTACTAAATACACTTTGTGGCCTTTCCTTATTATCAAGTTTTTGTGCTATATCAAGACCAGATTGCGAAAAAGAAATCGTTATGCTGCAAAAAAGTGGAACAAACGCCCTCATAATATTTGTTTTTTTTTCAAAATTTCAGTTAAAGAAGCTAATAAAGTAAGTGTTCCTATAGAAGTCGCAAGCATTGCAAAAACCATTAATCCCCCAACAAATTGCACAGGTATGAAATTAGAAAAAATTAACGCACCAAAAGACATATTTGAAGCTGAGTCGAGTACTATTGGATAACCAACTTCATTGAATGTTTCGGTTGAATTTTTGTCTGATTTATCTTTAGGGCGATTAACTTTAAAATAATATATATAGTGGATAGAAAAATCAACTCCCACCCCAATAATAACAGATGACAATAAGGCAGTAACATGACTTAAATAAATTCCGGAAAATCCCATTAATCCAAAGTTAATTATTATTGCAGAAAGCAATGGGATAATTGAAAGAATACCCCATGCCATACTTTTAAAAAATAAAGAGGTAATAAAACAGATACCGAACAAAGAAGCCACTAGGCTTATAATAGAAGATTCTATAACTAAATAAATCAAATCTCTAATAACAACTCCCATTCCTGTGACAGACACTCTATCAATTATCTCTAAATCATTTACGTGACTCTGAATGTGATCTACAAACGAAATTATTTGGTCAGTGCTCATCACACTGCTTAAAGCTGTAATTAGACTAGTATTATAATTATAATCTACTATGGAAGCTAAATCATCGCTATCCCCAGACATAGAATACATGGCAAGTAGATTACTGATTTTATTCCCATTTTGTGGAATGGTATTAAACTCAGGATTGTTATCCATTAAAGTAAAATGCATTTGCTTAACAGCATCAGCGATAGAATAAGTAGCATTTATAGATGGATTTTCTTTAAGAGCTTTTTGAAGCTGTTCAATTTCATATAATACGCCAGGATCTTTTACATCACCCTCAACCCGGACACGAAAATCCATAGTGCCTGCCATCTGCTCATCAATGAAATCTATGCTTTTTCTAAATTCAGTTCCTTTTTTGAAAAAATTGGCAATATTTACATCCACTTTTACAAACATTAACCCAGAAAAACCAAGCAGAATGATAATCAGTCCAGTTTTTAATATTTTTAAAGGATTAGATATGATAACTACTCCAATATTTCTTATTGTTTTTTCAAGAATACTTTCCCTTGATATAGAAATTGACTCAGGATTCCATTTCTTAAATGATATAGCTGCTGGTAAAAAAGTAACACTAAGTATAAAAGCATATAAAATGCCTATACTTAAACATACACCATATCCTAGTAACTGGTTTATTGGGGCAAAATAGAGTGCTAGAAATGCAGAAATTGTAGTTACACTGGTTAAAAATATTGGCATTAATAACTTATCAATGGAGGCAGATATAGCCTGCCTAGTATCTTTTCCACTCCTCATTTCTTTAAAAAATCTGGTCACAAAATGAACTCCATCTGAATTAGCAATAGTGAGTAAAATAATTGGCATGGAAGAGTTTATTATGGTGAAATAAAAATATTTAGATCCTGTATAGTAGGTTATCCAACCCATAACTCCTGCCATCACTATAAGTGACTGAATTATTATAGAGAATATCAAAAAAACACTAAATACATTTCTAATATTTAGAACAAGTATCCCACACATTAGTCCTAAACCTATAAAAATTAAGGTGGAAATATCTTTTTTGATCATTGTTGGTACAGACCCGGTAATATACGCTGTCCCACCATAATGGATATCATAATTCATTGATAATAGACTATCGCCTACTTGCACTACCCTATTCCTTAATATATCATGAGATACATTGGGTGAAGGTTGAATTATGATATTAAAAAAATCTTCATGTTTACTAACCATTCTATTTTTGATTGCAGAGTTAGCATTTACATAATTTGCAATATCCTCAGTTGTATGTTCACTTAATTCTCTATTTTTTTGAAGGTCCTCAATCTCAAGAAACCCGTCATTACTCAAAATTTTAGGAATATTAGAAATACTAGTAACTTTTTCGATTTCTTTAATTTTCTCTAACGCTCTAGTAACATCCCATAATTGGGAAAGCGCTTCTTTATTAAAAATGTTTTTTCCCTCTTTTCCAAAAGCAATAAAAATAGATTCTGTACTACCAAATTCATTTTGTACGGCATCCCAAGTCATTTTTGATTCCATTTTTGTTGGTAGCATTGCCATCATATTATCGTCAACTATAATAAAGCAAAGACCAGAACCAAGGATAAACGTTAAAAAGATGGGGATAAGAATTGATTTCAGAGGATTGTCTAGGACAATTTTTGAAATCCTAGATTCTTGAGATTTACTACTCTCTGCTATCACCGATTATAATTCATTATATTGTAAATGTAAGCCATAATATCTTGAAAATTAACTAATGAATCTTCGTTGTAATCTGCTGGTGGTGATTGAGAATAAAACCCGTAATGCATGTCCAAAGCATAAAATAAATCGAATACATCAATTTGGGAGTCAAAATTTATATCCCCAACTGTATAATCTGGGAATGCTGTAGAGTCACCTCCAAAAAATTCAACAGAATACTTTTGTGCTCTTGCAATCATAATATTTACACCTGGATATTCATAATCCCATAAAGTATTACCAGCAGAATCGATCTCAAATATCTTGGCATCATCAGCTACAGATATTAATGTGTTACCATTTTGTAATCTAAAAGCTCCACTTTGAACATTTGAATGAAATCCTCCCGTGTACATCCACTCTATTTGATCTGGTCCGAAAGGGTCTGCACCATTAATGATATAATTTATACTATCAGTATCAAGAGGTGGCACTATTTCAAAAATAGCTGAGGTTAAATTTCCGTAATTATTATTGTATAATATCAAATTACCTGCACCTGGATATCCCTCTTTTATCCAGTTGATACCATGCTGACTGTCAAGTCTCTGAGATGAATTAGAACCTCTACCATAAGCTGCAGGATTTCCCCAACGGTACAAGAAGTCGCCTCCTTTCCCAGAATTACCACCTGTGTGACCTGATGCTTCTTCTGTTGTTGTACTATGATCAATAATATATATTTCATTTTGGTGCCTAGAGCTAATTACAATCTGATCAAGTAGTGGATTATAGTCAATCGCATTAATATGCATCCAATCAGCGTTACTTCCACCAGGACCTCCTCCACCTCCCACATCACCATAGTTAATATCCATTAACTCTGGATGCTCTGAAACAATGCCATACCCTGGCAAACTCGGATCAGAATCTTGAACCAAATGATCCCATAGGTGCCACTCCCAAACAATATTAGCACCATTTGGAGGAACTATTTCAAGCTCTAAAATAGCCGTTGACCACATTTCACCTAGAGGATTATTGATAGAAACCCTACCCATTGCGTAGGCCTCCGTAGCAGATTTTCTTTCCCATACTATTACTAAAACATTCCCATTCGGAAGTGGCTGGACATCATGATGATGTTGATATGTTTCGTTAGATATTACGTACTGCCAAATCAGCGTCCCATCCCAAGATATATGAGCAATGCCTCCTCCAACACCGCCAGCACTCATGGTGGGGTTCTCTACTCTATATGGATATATAATAGAGCTATCCGCAAGAAGATAAGGCATACTAGCTGCACCTCTACTGTGCTCCCAAGTATGGATAACATCCATATTATTATTTAATAGATAGCTTGTGCCTCCGGTAGCACCACCAGGCCCACCACCTGTTGGGGAAAACAATGTATAACCATTAAATACTTCAGCGCTTAAAAATGATAATGTAATTATCAACTTAATTAAATACCTGAAAATCATCATATATATCCAATAACTTCTCAAAATAATTTAGGTGAGCATTTAAATACTCATTACATAACTATAGGCCTCTTAACGATTCAAATAGTTAAGTAAATTATATATATAAGTTAATACAATTATGTTAATCGTTAATTTTCCTAAATTAACATTTCAAAGATGAACAGAAGACTAAAAGCATATAAAATTATTGGTAAGACGTTTGGGGTTTGGCTGTCTACCATTTTTACAGGTTTATTGCTCACTTTGATGAAATTTTTTGTTTCATTTTTTTTATTTATGGATAAAATATTTATTAATATTCCAAACAATTCGATCTTTAAAAAACCAATAATAATCGTTGGAAACCCAAGGTCTGGCACCACTTTTTTGCAAAGATATTTGATCAATAATAGACTAGGCACTGGGTCTCAGCTGTGGCAATTGATTTATCCCTCTATTTTACTACAAAAAATAATAAAATCATTTTTACCACTGTTAGAAAAAGTAAGCCCTGCCAGACATCATTCAACTGAAGCACATAAAACAAGTCTGACTTCTGTTGAAACTGATGATGTTAGTCTTTTATTTAGGCATTTTGATGGCTTTTTTTTATATGGGTTTATTTTTGCTTTTGACGAAAAAGACTTATTTGAATTTTTTGATCCAATGTACAGGGACACAAGCGTTAGAGATTTTGAATGGTTTGAAAACGTTTGGAAAAACAACTCTTATAAACATAACGCTCCATATGTTGGGAAGCTATTCTCACTAAGCGCGAACCTGCCTGCATTTCAAAAAAAATTTCCTGATTCAAAAGTACTGTATATGGTTAGAGACCCAATAAACGTGATACCTTCAGGATTAAGCTTAGTTACTGGAGTTCTCGACAAAAGATTTGGTTTTTGGAACTTAGACAAAAACGTACAGTCTAGATATATAAAACGACTTTACAATGCACTAGTGACTTTATTAATTCGTTTTCATCATGATTGGGTTAGTGACAATATTGATAAATCAAAAGTTTTGATTATTAGGTATGATAAAATGATGTCCAATTTTGAAATAATAATGAATGATATTTTTTCATTTATGGATTATGTTCCAT
>JAYPIC010000025.1:12629-24484 GCA_038127595.1 bacterium
ACTTATAAGAGTAAACACAAGTATGATTTAAAAAAATTTGGACTGTCAGAGAAAAAAATTAAAAAAGATTGTCTTGCAATTTATGAGACCTTTTTGACATAATGAGCGTACATAGAGCAAAGTTTTTTATAATAATATTTTTTTTATCAAACTTCATTATTTGTCAGAATGAACTAGTTATGAGTAATTATGAAAATCTTAATGAATGGGAAACAATTCAAGAAACAGATGTTAATTTAAAATGGACTAACCAAAACGGTTTCCCCATTGTAAAAGCTACAGCACAGATGCCATTTCCTATAGATTCAATTTCTAAAATAATTGAGGATGTTAAAAACTACCCTAATGTGTTTAGAAGAGTTCATGAAATTCAAATTCTTGATAAAAACATCATCCATGTAATGCTTGATATGCCATTTTTACTTTCTGATCGCGATTATGTAATTCAATATTCTAAAAATAAATCAAAAACCACATGGAAATTCTCATTCAATGCTATAGATCATGAAAGTGCTCCTGCCACAGAAGAATATGTTAGATTAATAAATGCATTTGGTAAGTGGGAATTAAGTCCAACAAATGAAAATGAAACATTGCTAGTTTATACATGGAATGGAGAACTTTTAGGAGATTTTCCAGAATTCGCTTTGAGAAGAGCATGGAAAACACAAGGAAATGAAATAATACACTGGATTAAAGATGCGCTTAAATAAAATAATAATATTAATCCTTTTATCAAGCATAGCACTTAGTCAATCTAAAAATGCATTTAATGGTTTTTTAGATTTTAATTATATATCACGAATCTCAGATGGATCAATAATTAATCTACCTTATAGATTGTTTAGTTTAAAGATTGACCATGAAAATGAAGATATTTTGATAAAATCAAACTTGGCAATTGAGCATAAAATAAGAGATGAAACCCATTTTTTATCTAATGAATCTCCATCAGATTTTAATCTTGATTTAAGAGAACTTTATTTGCAATTATTTACTTCATGGGGAGAATTGAAAATTGGAAAAATCATTCATACCTGGGGTAATGTTGATGAAAATAGTCCTATTGATATTGTTAGTCCATATGACTACTATTTTACTTTTGATTCAGGCACTGATAAAAAAATGGGAATTTTCTCATCTGCTGTAGATATTTATGCAAATAATTATAAGATTGGGTTTACTTTTTCTCCAATTCACAATACTCATAGGACCCCTCTAGAAAAAGATGATTTTCCAATAAAACTGCCAACATATCCTTATGAAAATGAGTTTATGAAAATTAGTGGTACCCCTATAGAATATGGATTCTATGGCTCGAAGACACTGAGCAAAGGAGACATCTCTGTGCATTATTTTAATGGATATGATCGACTGTTTAATCTTTCAGGTGTGAATGTATATGCAAATGGCCCTGATAAAAGTTTTTCAATCATAGATATAATATATAGCTACAGAAAAACAAAAATACTTGGCGTAGGCACTAATCTTTTTATCGGAGATGCAACATTTAGAGGAGATGCCGCATTTTTTAACACATCAGACGTGAATGATGAAGATAAATTTCTTGAAAGAAAAAGCTCTTATCGTCCAACGATATATGACTCATTACATTATTCTTACCCTTTAAAAGAGGAAATAAATTATTTTCAAACAACATTACAGTTTGAAATCGAATTACCCTTTGATATTCAATTTACAGGTCAATTTTTTACTTACGATACTTTAGATTATAAATCTGATAGCCTACCCCTTGATGAGGATATATCAATTCCAAATCTAGAAATCACAGTTGATGAATTGAACCCATAAAATATTTTTACACCAGGATATGGGTCCTCGATCGGAATTTTAACAAAAAAAGCAGCAGTTATATCACTCCAAAAAAGCATTTTAGATGATCAACTGACTTTTAAATTATCATCGCTCTTGGATATCGATAATAATAGCCATGACAATTCTATACCAGGAATAATACTATCCCTAGAAACATCATACAGATTAAATAACAACCTTATTATTGACATTGGATATACAAAGATAACAGGAGATAGTAATCATCCTCTGGGCGAGGATTATCGATTAAATATTATGGAGGATTTTTCACATTTCCGTACAAATTTAAAATATAACTTTTAATGGATATTATGAAATGAGTATCCAAATAACAGGATCTGGATTTTATTTACCTCCATACATTGAAAACTCAAAAACTACGGCTCAAATCATTCGTAAAAATGAAAATTGGATTATTTCAAAAACTGGAGTAAAAGAAAGAAGAATTTCAAAAATCGACGTTGATAAGATGGGGGCAATCGCTGCCGAAAAAGCTTTAGATGGAAATGGCGCTCCTGATTTAATTATCAATGCATCGGGAGTACCAAAGCAAACAATACCTGATACATCCGTTTTTTTTCAAAAAGAGCTTGGTTTAAAATCTATCCCCTGTTTCAGTATTCATGGTACATGTTTATCATTTCTAATAGCATTAAACAATGCAAGATCGCTAATTAACACAAACGTATATGAAAGAATTTTGATTATCTCATCGGATCGAGGAAGCTTAGGTAGAAACCCCAAAGAACCTGAAAGTGCTGCACTCTTAGGAGATGCTGCAGCAGCAATACTTGTTGAAAAAGAAAAATCAGATTCAAATAATTTTCATTATTGGAAAATGAATACGTGGTCTAATGATGCCGAATTGACTGAAGTAAGAGGCGGCGGTACATTCAAGCATCCACTCGACCCGAACACAAGAATTGAAGATAATTTGTTTACAATGGATGGACCAGCAGTATATAAATCCGCGAGAAAAAAAGCCTATAGAATGGTTTTAGAAACATTTAAGAATACCAAATTCAATAAAGAAGATATCGATTGGCTAATTCCACATCAAGCTTCCATTAAAGCAATAAATGCATATAGTGAATATGGAAGTTTTGATATGAATAAAATTATAAATATAGTACCAAAAACTGGAAATTGCGTAGCCGCCTCAATGCCCCTAGCATTAGCTACAGCAATACATGATGGAAGAATTCAAAGAGGAGACCTGTTATACTTTATTGGCACAGGAGCAGGTCTATCAATGGCTTGCGCTTTATTAACCTATTAGTATTATTTCATTAAGATAACTTTTTTTACAAATGTCTTTTTTGTAGTATTTATTTTCATAAAATAAACGCCGTTGCTGTAATTACCTGCATCCCAATTAAAAGTGTGTTCACCTGCGTCTAATTTTTGGTCATTTAATATTTGAATTAAGCTTCCCTTTAAATCATAAATTAAAATATTCACCATCCCACTTTTTTTTAAATCTACTCTAATACTTGTTTTAGGATTAAACGGGTTGGGATAAGGGTTTTCGATTTTAATTTCATATGGAATGTTGCCTAAATCATTGATACTTGCAAAATCACACTCTTGTGGAGAATCAATTTGAAAAGAATAATAAAATTGATCAAGACTAATATTAAAGTTCTCGCTACTTGAGATGCACTCTGGAATATTTTCACATAAACTATTCCCCCCAATAGCAAAAAAAGGAAACCATGCACTATCATCGCTGCTCCAATCAATATTCATATCACACATGCACTCCGGCAACGAAGACAAATTATTATTAAATAGCCATAGATATTGTAATTCTGTCAAGGAGCAAATTGAGATTGGTAATTGATTAATCTTATTATAACCTAGATCTAGATATTTAAGGCTAGATAGACTATCTAAATTTTCAATTACACCCTCTAAAATATTATTTGATATATATAATGATCTGAGCTCTTTTAAATTTTCAAAACTTGATGGCAATGATGATATCCTATTCCATTCTAAGTATAAGCCGCTTAAACCTGTCCAGTTTCCAATCGACTCTGGTAAACTAAAAATAGTATCATTAACACCAGAACTATTGCCATAATTTCCAGCTACTAAAATTTTTAATCGTCCATTGAACCATGATTGCGTTCCTATTCCAAAAGCGTTATCATATTCTAAATTATTAATACTAATTAAATCAGCTAAGCCCTCTAAATCATCATTGTAAAAACAACTATCACCCAGCAGGATATTAATATTATTTGGAAGAGTATTATTATATGTAAACCCCTCTTCACACTGACAAATCAAACTTTCAAATATGAGCGAGAATAGAACTAAAATGTATTGAAAAGACCTATTCATTTTATTTAATAAACATTATTTTCTTCATTTGATTGTTAAATGGTTTATTTAACTTCAAAAAATAAATACCAGAGGAAAAACCCGCACCATCCCAATTAGAGTAAAAAGTCTCTGAAAGATCATTTAAAGGGATACTATGAATTATTTTACCACTTATGTCGTATATATCAATTTTTAAACCAACTTCATAAATATCTTTGACACCAATTTTTATATTTGAGTTGAATGGGTTTGGAAATGGTTCTAATAAAGTTGCCTCAATAGATTTGTTTGGCAGTTCATGAGCTGTTGATAAAGAATTTAATTTTATATCAAAACTATACGTTCTTGCTAGGGATATTTTTTTTGAAGGGACTACTATTAACTCAAAACTACTATTAATTGCAGAATTACTAGTTATACCATTAAAAGTAATAGTTTCAGCAGATCCTGGCTCTATTTCTATGGAACCACTAAAATCTTCAAACCAATCTAATTGCTCTACGAACTGATAATTAAAAGTTTCAGTTATTGATCCCTCATTTTTTAATGTAAATGAAATTTCAGCATTTCCCAATGGGAGATTTACGGTTGGCTGAGACTCATAGCCTTCAACATTATTTTCGGAAAGTTCATTAACTATTAGGCTAAATGCGATTGGATATAAACTTGGTATTCGGTTAGCACGGTAAACTGCGCAAATTGGCTCACATAAATTATAATTTCCTCTCCAAACTTCCTCACCATTATTTGTAACCTCTAATGAAGTACCATTTCCTCCAACTGTTGTAATTAAATAATTTCCGTTATCAAGTTTTTGAGCATTCCCTGAAGCAAAACCAAAAAGTTCTTCAGGAAGAGAGTATTCCCACACTACTTGAGCTTGATCATTATTTAAACTAATCTCCAATACTCTTGAAGTCGGATACTCAGTACCTAAAAAACTTTCACTTAAATTACCATTATCAAATGTTACAATATTTCCATTGTCTAGTATTTGAAGTCCATGCTGAAAACTAAATCCAATATCATTACCCATAGAAACATCCCCTGAAGGCATATTCCTTCCCATATTCCATATTATATCACCACTTGGGTAAGATATTTTTGTTATTCTAGACAAATGTCTTGTTGATATATATAATGCACTTTCTTCCTCGGAAAAAATCAAAGCATTAACATGCGTCCAATCGTATTTTTGAAACCCAGTTGATGAAGATAACCATGTACCTCCAAGATCGTCAAAATCGTCCATTGAAAAATGATCAAATACGCTCCATGTCCATACTATTTCTTTAGTATCTTTATCCCACTCCACTAGTTTATCCCCCACCCATGGAAATTCAACAGTTACACCATTTGCATCAAATCCTAAATCAATATAATCTGAAGTCCAATTGCCAATTGGTATTGGGCCAAGCTGAGATGTTTCAACTATACCCATATAATTACCATTCGGAAGTTTAATTAGGTCATGATGGAGAAACTGATCATTTGGCTCTTCCCAAATAAAATTGGCGTTTAGACTAAATTCCATCCCAGGAAGATTGTGTTCTAATGAGTTATCAGAATAACATCCTAAAAGATCTAGAGCGTCATTTGTATTATAATAAACAATATTTTTTTCGCCTGTGTTCCATATTTCTCTACCATTAAAGTCGATTATGGCACTGTAGTAGTTATAAAATGAACCAAAAATAGTAATGCCTGGATTTATATTATTTTCATCATAAATAATTACTGTCGCATTCGAACGTTTTGACTCAGTTGAGAAACTGAACGAATCGATCCAGTCACTATATAATGGAGAATCATAGTTCGGACGCACTCTCCAATGATAATTTGAATCCCAATCTATACTTTCTTCTTCTACAAAGACTAATGAGGTAACAGTAGCAACTTTAATGATTTCATCAAACTGAGAATCATAAGCTATCTCTATATTATAGCTACTTGCTCCAGGAACTTGATCCCATTCAAAAAGAACATGAATATAGTTAAGCTCGCTATTGTTAGGAGGATTAATTAAGCCCGCAGTTAATATCGTAAAAAATAAAGTTTGAATAAAAAATAGATATAAAGTGCAATACCTAATCATCAATTTATTCAGAGATAAGACCACGTCTTTCTATATAGTTATAAATTTTTTCTACAAGTTTTTCAGGCTCAATTTCACTAGAATCAATTTTCAACTCAGGATTTATTGGGTCTTCATAAGGATCAGAAATACCAGTAAACTCTTTTAACTTCCCTTCCCTAGCTAACTTGTATAAACCCTTTACATCTCTTTCTTCACATTTTTCTAATGAAGTTGCAACATGTACCTCAATGTATCCACCCAGTTTAGAAATCAATTTTCTATTATAATTTCTATCGCTTTCATAAGGAGCAATTGGAGCGCAAACAGCTATACCTCCATTTTTTGTTATCTCACTGGCAACATAACCTATACGTTTAACATTTATAGATCTATGTTCCTTTGAAAACCCTAATTCACTTGATAAATGTGTTCTAATGATATCACCATCTAATAAAGTAACAGGCCTACTACCCTGTTCAAGAAGCTTTACTAAAAGCCCATTAGCTAAAGTAGATTTACCAGAGCCAGACAAACCCGTAAAAAAGACTGTGAATCCTCTTTTTGATACTGGAGGACGCGATTTTTGGAGTTCATTTGCAACCTCATTATAGGTAAACCAATTGGGTATTTCTTTGCCTTTATCAAGTAAATTTCTCAACTCTGTGCCAGATACAGTTTTATAATTGGTTCCCTCGGGAATTTCATCTATCGGTTTGTAACAATCCTCGTTTGGCAGATAAACTAAAAATTTAAATGGGATCATTTTTATGCCAATTTCTTGCTCATATTGATTAAGTATTTCTTGAGCAGCATAAGGGCCATAAAATGGTTTACCATCGCTATCAAACCCAGGACCAGCATGATCTCTGCCAACAATGAAATGAGAACATCCATAATTTTTTCTAATAATGGCATGCCATAGAGCTTCTCGAGGGCCTGCCATGCGCATAGCAAGGGGAATTAAGCTTAAAAAAGCTTTATCATCTGGGTACTTGCTTAAAACGTGCTTGTAACATCTTACTCTCGTATAATGGTCAACATCTCCAGGTTTAGTCATCCCTACTACAGGATGAATTAAAAGTTTTGCATCTAACTCATCAATCGCCCTAAGCGTCATCTCAACATGAGCTTTGTGTAGAGGATTACGTGTTTGAAAAGCTACAATATTTGACCATCCCAATTCTTTGAATTTTTTCTTTAGCGATTTAGGGTCATGACGAATTTCTATATAGTCATAATGATTTGGTTTGCTTATGGCTCTTATTTTGCCTCCAACATAAATTGGATTACTATGATTCAATAGATAATCTACTCCTGGATGAGTATTATCAGTGGTCCCATAAACTGACATACATTCTTTTTTTAAATCAGGGTTCCAAATATCTTCAATATCAATTATAGCAATCGAAAAACCTTCTTTGTCTTTCAAAGTTAATTTATCACCAGGATTTATTTTCCTTGAAAACTCCTCATTTACATCTAAGTTAATCGGAATCGGCCAGAGACTACCATTATTTAGGCGCATACTTGATAATACACTTTCGTAATCATCTCTATTGAGAAAACAATTTAGAGGCGCAAAACCTCCATTAAGGATCATCTCTAAATCACATATCTGACGCTCATTTAGCACCCAGGATTTATAATTCAATGATTCATTTTTTAATTCAATATCCACAAGATATCCTTTACTCACTAATGAACAGCTATTAAAAATGATTCCGAAAAAACAGCATCATCTAGATCAACATCTGGTTTATAAGCTTTAACGTTCATAATGGTATAATTCCCATTTGGTCGTTTCATTTCTAATATTTTTGGAAGCCAGTATTCTCCACTTTTAACAATGTCTTTAAAAAATAATGTTTTCTCTAATGTTAAATTTTCTGAAAAGTATTCTACTTTGCGAACACGAAAAATTTTTGTATCTACAAATATTTTTTTCCTTTTATAACTACTATCTTTTATTGGTGTAGATGAAATTACTGCACAACTATTCCCATTAATTATTTCTTGACCCTCATATTGAAAAATATCATCATTAATGTTCCTGTTTTCTAGATCCTCATATATAAAATCAGTGGACATAAATGATTTTGATTTTTCTTTGGATTTTACTTTTTTTGCCATTTTTAATTTTGGAAGAAAAAACCATTGATCGGAGGATCCATCTTCTTTCGTCCAACTTAACAAACCCGTACCTTTCACAGATTTTGGTTCTAAAAATTTGACCAAGGACTTTTGAAAATATTCATTATTCTTATAACGTTTTTCATATCTAATGAAAGCCCTAGATTTTCTTTTTTCCTTATTAGCTCTTTTTCGAACTATTTCTAGCTTTACTTCCGAAATTGATGTTGCAGGATTAGGCTGGCTAATGACCTTTTCCATGATTTTTTTTGCTTTGAAATCATCTTCATTTGCGATCAAAAAACTAAAAAGAATTAGAAAATAAAAGGATCTATGGCTCATCATTTTTTTCTTCTTTAATAAAGAGTAAACCTATCGGAGTAAAAATCAAACTAATTAAGGCCACCACGAGATAATCTTGACGCTGTTTAAACTCTGATATTCCAGCTAATTGTAAACATGAAAAGACATATATTATCAGAATAAGATCTGTGTTGCTTCTTCCCCATAAAACTAGGTTTTTTAGATTAAAATCTTTAATACTAGCAGAACCATCTATATCCACATAATAATTATAGATCCATAATATTAATAACATTGCTGTTACACACAACATTATTAAACTGACTAGTTTATCATTTGAACTTTTCATTTATTTATATAAAAATTTTGGTTTAAATAAGCTAACAAGAGCTGGCAGAATGGCCATTCCACCAATCAAACAGAACCCAATTGATGCCATAATTAATATACTGAACTCTTTTAAAGGCATGAAAACAGAAAACATTAAAACTGAAAAGCCAACGATTACTGAAATGCCATTAAATAATATTCCTTTCCCTGATACTTTCATTGTATTAGAAATTGCATCATCCAAATTGTCCCCTTCCCTTAGATGCTCTCGGAGATGCCAAAGAAAATGTACAGAATAGTCTATACCAACACCAACTAAAATGCATGTTAGCAGAGATGTAGTCATATTAAGTGGAATACTAAAATTACCCAACAAGCCAAAAATAAGTATTACAGCCAGCAGCATTGGAAGGCTTGCTAGTACCCCACCAATTAATGATCTAAATACTAACGCCATAATACTAAATAAAATTATTGAGGCTATTCCTAAACTAATGATTTGACCTCTTATTACAGAGTGACTTACTGCACCCAATAAAGCTGCCGGACCCGATAGCATTGGATTAATAGGCTGGCCGTCATAATAGTTTGAATTTATATAATCCTCAGTATCGTCTACCAGGGCCATTAGATCTACGGTACTAACTTTTTTTATTCGTACGAATCCCTGAGTATAATTTGGATCATCAGTATCATTTAATATTAGATCAAAATCATTATCCTCTCCCGCAATAGAATATAAAAACATATATTGTTCAATAAGCTCTCGGCTTGAAGGTATCTTTAAGGAATCAGGATTACCATTATGAAAGGAATAATGCATTTTTTTTACAACATCTGCAATAGAATATGTCGAGCTAACGATGCTATTTTTTTCTTTTATATGAGACATCAATTTGTCGATATGCCTTAATGATAGGGGATCATAAATATCACCCTCAATTAATATATTAAGCTGAGTTGATCCTCCGAAAACTTCACTAATTACAGCACTTGATCTTCTAATTTTTGAATCTTTGGGAAAGTAGTTGTCTGGAACAGTATCAATTGTTATATCTCTTATGCCAAAAGAAAAAATAAACATTATCGAAAATAAAACAGCTAAAAAAGGTATCCTATTCTTAACAAAAAACTTCCCCCAATTGACTAAAAAATTATTTACTGTCTCTAAGCTTTTTTCTTTTCCTAGGTATGTTGGCCTTGGAACTAATATAAGAATCGCAGGTATCAGAAGAAGACTCAAGAAGAACGAAACCGCAATACCGAAGGATACTAATAAACCAATTTCTCTAACCTTAGAAAGCTCATGAGTAACTAAACTCAGAAAACTAATTACCGTAGTAAACCCAGCGAGGAAAATAGGCATTCCCAACCTCTTCATAGTTCTCTTTAAAATTTCGATTCTATCTAAGTTTAAATCTAATTTGGTAAACTCATAATAATGAGATATGATGTGAATACCATAATTATTTGCAATTGCAATAAGCATAATTGGAATTAAGCCACCTATAATTGGAACAGATATGTCCAACCAAGCCATTAACCCGAACGTCCATAAAATGGAAAAACCAACTACAAACAAAGGTAAAAAAGTTCCCGTCCAACTTCTAAAGCTTAAAATTAATAGAAGTATCATTAAACCTAATGCTATAGGTGTAAATGTTCTCATATCTCTTTTTACACTATCAATAGACTCCGCAGCAGAAATAATTGAGCTAGCGATATAGATATCTTCAATTCCTTTAAAGCCGTCAATGATTTTAAATAAGTTTTCTCTAAATGCTATTTCATCAAAATCAGTAGGTGCGGTAATTTGTGCAATGAAACACATAATATTTAGTTCTGCGGATATAAGACTACCGATAATTTCACTAGCCTGAATTTTTTCAATAAAAGCAGATACCTCCAATGAATCTTCAGGTATTTTGTTAAGTATTTTTTGTATTTCAAAGCCACCATCATCTGGAACAATATATTTTTGACTATAAATAGAAGCGACCCTGCTTACAGAAGGAATGTTTACTAAAGAATCATGTAAAGATGAATATTTACTCAAGATTTGCTCTGAAATTAAATTTTCAGATTCTACTGCAATTACCACAATCTCATTGCTACTAAAAAGATCTTCAGCAAGCTCCATATTCTTTACAATTTTATGGTCTTTAGGTACCAAAGACCTCAGACCTGGATCGATTTTCAACTCATTTATCTTCCACATAAAAAAAATGGTTAATAGCAATGTAAATGATATTATCGAACGCGGATAATGAGCATCTAATAAAAATAATCGTTTTATTATATTCTTAAGATTCATAATGTTTTAAAGGTGTGGAATTTACATAGTAATATTTTTATATGTTAGGAACTACAATATCTAAATTTTTTATTAGTAATATCTCAAATGATTGACTTGAAAAATCCAACAATAGTGCTTGCAAATGGAGAATTCCCCAAACATCAATCGGCTTTAGATTTTCTAAACTTTGATTATAATATCATATGCACAGATGGTTCAGCTGATAAATTAGAGGAGCACGGGATACCTCCAAAAATAATAATCGGTGATTTTGATTCTGCTAAAATTGTACATAAAAAAAACGAAGCATTATGGATAGAGAGGCCGGACCAAAATAAAACTGATTTAGAAAAAACATTTGAATGGTGCTTATCAAAAAATATCAAGAAAATTATTCTACTTGGTGCAGGAGGTTTAAGAGAGGATCATACGCTTGGTAATTTATTTGTAGTTTCGAAGTTTTCTGAGCTTTTTGAAATTGAAGTAGTAACAAATTATTCTACAATTTTTTGTATTAAAGGTTCAAAAACAATAGAAACAAAAATAGGACAG
>JAYPIC010000026.1:0-7399 GCA_038127595.1 bacterium
AGAAAATGAAGAAGAAAAACTATATATGGATTATAAAAAATTAAATAACCAAGAAGATTTAATTAAGAAATTGAACAATGTAAAACAATCACTAAATGATTATGAAAATGGTGTTTTTTCAAATCTAACTAATTTGTCGACAGAGCTAAACCAAGTAATGAAATATGATAACTCTGTTAAAGATTTAACAGAAACGATTAGCTCAATGATAATGCAATTACAAGAGATAGAGATAGATATTGAAGCTAGATTATCAGCTGATGATTTTGATATTTCTAGATTACCAAATATTGAAGAAAGAATAAGCTTACTTGAGCAATTAAAAAGAAAATATGGTGGTTCCATTGAATCTGTTTTTGAGAATGAAAAGCAAATTAGATATGAATTAAATCAAATATCTAATTATGCAAAATCTGATTCTGAATTAAAAAAACAAATTACCGAATTAGAAAAAAAGTATACTGAAATTGCGTTTAGACTTTCTAAAAATAGAAAGTCTAATGCTGATACTCTTTCATCGATGATAGAGAAATCGCTAGCGGTGCTCAACATGAATCATGCGAAATTTGATGTAAGACTATCATGCAATGAAACTGACACAAGTTTTATTAAAAATAATGGAATTCCTGTTAAGCCAAACTCAAAAGGAATTGATCAAGTGGAATTTTATCTTTCTGCAAACCCGGGTGAGCCATTAAAACCAATGTCCAAAGTTGCATCGGGCGGAGAAATGTCAAGAATTATGTTGGCGATTAAAACTGTTTTTCAGGATAAAAATCCTGTGTCAACTTTAATTTTTGATGAAATTGATACCGGTATATCTGGAGAAACAGCACGAAAAGTATCTAAGCATTTAAAAAAATTATCAAAATACAAACAAGTCATTTGTATTACTCATCTCCCTCAGATTGCAATTAGCGCCGATAATCATTTACATGTAACGAAGTCTGTAATAAATTCAAATTCAACTTCTGTAAAGGCTGAATACTTAACTGGTGATTTCAGTAGAAGTGTAATAAAAAATTTATTTGTAGGTGAAGAGGTGGAAACGTAAAAATGGCTAAAATCATAATTAATGGTGGCAAAACTCTTAATGGCGAAGTGAAAATAAGCGGAGCAAAAAATGCAGTTTTACCAATAATGTCAGCCACTTTATTATGCCCAGGAAAATTTACCATTTATAATGTTCCAGATCTGCGTGATACGCGTACTATGATGCAACTACTTGAAATCACCGGCGCTAAAACCTCTTTTGAAAATGGCACAGTCCATGTTGATACAAATGATGTAAATAATCCGGAAGCGCCATATGATCTAGTAAAAACTATGAGAGCCTCTTTTTATGTCTTAGGCCCTCTTATATCAAGATTTGGTAAAGTTCAAGTTTCTTTGCCAGGTGGATGTGCATGGGGACCTAGGCCGGTTGACTATCATTTAAAAGGATTAGAAAAACTTGGAGCAAATCTAGATTTAGAGGGTGGGAATATACTCGCTGAGGCTGACGAACTAATTGGTTGTGATATTCATTTTGAGTTTCCTTCAGTTGGAGCAACAGGTAATCTAGCTATGGCTGCAGTCAGAGCTAAAGGTGTAACAAGATTATTTAATTGCGCTAAAGAACCAGAAATAACGCAATTATGTGAGTTTTTAAACAGTATGGGAGCAAATATAAAGGGCATTGGAACGGATTCTTTAGTTATTGAAGGCGTTAGGGAACTTAATCAAGCAGATATCACAGTAATTCCAGATAGGATAGAAGCTGGTACTTTTTTGATGGCCGGGGCTTTAAATGGTGAAATAAAGATTAATAATGTTATTCCACTGCATTTAGAAAAGGTTACTAATAAGTTAATTGAGACTGGGTGTCAAATAACTATAAATGATGATTCCATATCAATTACGCCTCCAAAAAGTTTAAAATCAGTAGATATGACAACTGCTGTTTTTCCAGGGTTTCCAACAGATTTACAAGCTCAGTGGGTAGCTTTAATGTCTTTATCAGATAGTTCATCTATTGTTACAGACACTGTTTACCATGACAGATTTAGCCACATTCATGAATTGTCAAGAATAGGCTATAATATCAAAGTAGAGAAAAATACTGCATTCATTCGAGGTGTTGATCAACTGGTTGGCGCACCTGTAATGTCAACGGATATAAGAGCTAGCGCTGCTTTATTTATTGCCGCATTAGCTGCTAAAGGTGATACAGAAATAAGCAGAATATATCATATTGACCGTGGTTATGAAAAAATCGAGCAAAAATTCTTAGGGCTAGGTGCAGATATTCAAAGGGTATCATAAAAGAGAAAAACGCCTTTTATTATGGAAAAAATAATGTATTTTCTAATTGTAAGTATTTAAGGTTGATAGATAATGAAAGTAGTGATCATTGGAGCGGGTGAAGTTGGTTTTCATGTGGCTAAAGCGCTTAGTGAAGAAAATTATGATATCACAATTATTGATATTGATATAAAAAAATGTCAAAGAGTAACTGAGAACCTTGATGTCATCGTTGTAGAGGGTAATGGGGCCAGTCCAAAAGTACTTCTAGAGGCAAATGTTGGAGAGGCAGATTATGTTCTATGCCTCACAAAAGTTGACGAAATTAATTTAATTGCATCACAACAATCTCATGAACTTGGGGCAAATAAAGTAATTGCAAGGCTAAGAGACCAGCAGTATTCATCAAGAGAAAGTATTATAAAACCAGAGAAATTTGGTGTAGACATGGTAATACATCCAGAAAAAGAGGCTTGTAAAGAAATTATACAGCTTATGAAATATCCATATGCGGTCCAAGCAAGAAGTTTTGAAGGTGGCAGATTAACCATGGTTGGTATAAGAATTGATAGATGGAAAAAAATATTACTAGATAACAAAACATTATCTGAGATATGTAAATCATCTGATAGGTTTAGATTTACAGTGGTTGCTGTGCTTCGAGATGATGAGTCAATTGTACCAACATCTGATTTCAAATTTCGCGAAGGAGACATTGCTCATTTTGTTCTTAAGTCTAAGCATATAGATAAATTATTAGATTTGTTAAATATTACATGTTCTGAAGCTAATAATATTATGATTGTCGGAGGTTCTAAGATAGGAAGAACATTAGCTGATCAAATATCTCAAGACTATAATGTTAGGCTAATTGATTATAATAGACCTAAAGCTGGTCATATATCTACAAAACTTGAGGATACTATGGTAGTATATGGAGATGGAACAGATGTTGAGTTTTTAAAAGCAGAAAATATTGAGGAAATTGATTCTTTTATTGCGGTTACTGAAAATGAAAAAACTAACCTAATATCAGGAATGCTAGCTAATCATTTAGGGGCGAAACAGAGTATAATTCACGTTGTAAATACTGATTATATGCCAACAATTAAGGAGATTGGATTTGGTGCAGTAATTAGCAAAAACCTTTCTACAGCAAATTCTATTTTAAGGAAATTGCATAGTGATATATCTGAGACATCCGTTGAAACTTTTTATGAAATAGGATTAGATGCATTTGAGTTACAACCAGAAGAGGGAAGCGAGATCACTTCTAAACCTTTAAATAAACTTAACATCCCAAAGGATAGTATAATTGCAATGATTAATCATCATGGGAAAATTGGAGTAGCTCATGGAAATAGTCAATTAACTGAAGAAGATATAGCTTTAGTTTTTGCAAGACCGGAAAGTAGGGATAAGATCAATAAAATGTTTGTTTCATGAGGGTGAAACCAATACTTAATGTCCTTGGTGCTTTGCTAGCCTTGCTAGGCATCACGATGATAGTACCTATCTTAATTTCTTATTTTTCAGGAGGAAGCGACTTAATAGGGTTAATTAAATCTTCGGTGGCTTGTATTCTTATTGGGTTTCCTCTGTGGTATTTTACAAAACATAAAAAATCTTTAAATAACAAAATAGGTTTTGCAATTGTAACCTTGTCGTGGATTACAGCAGCATTTGCAGGATCTCTTCCGTTCTATCTAACTGGTGCTATTCCAAATTTCACTGATGCATTTTTTGAAGCAATGTCTGGTGTTACAACTACTGGTGCAACGATATTAGGTAATCCAGTTACTCTAACAAATTTACCGAATGGTATTGAGAGCCTTACTAAAGGCGTGTTGTTTTGGAGATCTTTCATTCAGTGGGTTGGTGGAATGGGAATCATCGTATTTTACATTGCAATTCTTCCGGTTCTTGGCTCTGGAGGTATTCAGTTATTTAAACTTGAAGTGCCTGGTCCTGTTGCAGACAAAATTAAACCTAGACTTAGAGAAACTGCAAAAATGCTTTGGATTGTATATTGTAGTTTTACAATACTTCAAATCATACTTCTAACTTTAGCTGGTATGCCTTTATTTGATTCAATTTGTCATGGACTTACAACTATGCCTACAGGAGGATTTAGTACTAAAAACGCTAGTATCGAAGCTTATTCAAGTGATTTGATACATTACATAATTATAGCTTTTATGTTTATTGCTGGAGTCAACTTTACTCTTCACTATAAAGCAATAACAGGTAATTTAAAAGCTCACATAAAAGATTATGAATTTCGTGTTTATGCTTTAATAGTTTTTTTATCGACAATGTTAATATTTTTTAATATATCGTCAGTTAGTTCTGAATACACACATGACAATTTTTTGAAATCATTATTTCAGTCTCTTGCTTTTATTACGAGTACTGGTTTTACTAGTGCAAACTATGAGCTATGGCCTTTTTTCAGTCAACATTTATTATTTATATTAATGTTTTTAGGAGCTATGGGTGGTTCAACGAGTGGAGGCATGAAAATCGCTAGAATATTATTACTAATTAAAAGCGCATTAACTGAGATAAGAAGAATGTTACATGCACGAGCTATAATACCTATAAAAATTGGCAAACGCATAATTAGCGATGAAATTGTGCGAAACACCCTTGGTTTTTCTTTGATATACATATCTGTTTTTATTATTACTTCACTTGCTTTATCTTTTTTCAACTTAGATCTTCAATCTTCTTTTGGTGCAGCAGCATCTGCTATAGGAAATGTGGGGCCAGCATTTGGGGATTTTGGGCCAACTGATAATTATTCAACGCTTCATCCAACAGGTAAGTGGTTATTATCCTTTTGTATGTTGTTAGGTAGATTAGAAATATTCGCAGTGATTGTTTTATTAAGCGCTGCTTATTGGAAATAAATTTATATGTATATAAAAACTTCAATTAAAAATTCAATTGGATATTTGAATATTGATAGGCCTGAATCCTTAAATGCGATGAATGATAAGGTTTTAGATGAATTTATATCAAAAATTAATGATCTTAACTCTGAGCCTAAAGTAAGAGTAATTATTATCTCTGGTGCTGGGGATAAAGCATTTATAGCAGGAGCAGATATAAAGCTAATGCAACAAATGGACTCAAAAAAGGCTCTAAGCTTTGCTGAAAAAGGTCATAGACTTACAAAATTAATCGAAAGTTCCAAAAAGCCAATAATAGCTGCAATAAATGGTTATGCCTTTGGAGGAGGTACAGAAATTGCGCTAGCTTGTCATTTAAGGTTAGCTTGTGAGGAGGCTATCTTTGCTCAGCCAGAGGTTAAAATAGGGTTAGTCCCAGGATGGGGTGGTACTCAAAGATTGCCAAAGATAGTTGGTAAGGGGTTAGCTAGCGAAATGATCTTAACTGGAGGAAATATTTCTGCAAAAAGAGCCTTCGAAATGGGTCTAGTCAATAAAGTTGTTAAAAAAGATAATCTAATTTCTGAATGCGAGATAGTTGCTAAGCTTATTATTAGCAATAGTCCTAATGCTATAGCCGAATCTATAGATTTAATTAATCTAAGTTCAAATAAACCAATAGATACTAGTTTAAAAATAGAAGCAAAAAAGTTCTCTAAATTGTTCGACTCTGATGAAACTTTTGAAGGATTATCAGCTTTTATCGAAAAAAGACCGCCTAAATATTAGATTTCTATGTCTCGGTTTGTTGTTTTAGCAATTAATTCTTTCAACCACATTGAAAATAAAACAGGTAATATGCTCATTCGCTACAGGCAGAATGAAGTTGTTGCCGTTATTGATCCAGAAAAAAAAGGACTTACATCAAAAGATGTCATCGGTATTGGTGGGTCTATACCTGTAGTGGAATCACTTAATGATGCAAAAAAATATCATCCTGATCACCTAGTAATTGGTAATGCCCCGCAAGGAGGGATTGTCAGCAAGCATATGTACCTCGAAATTGAAGAAGCTATCAAAAATGGTCTTAATATAATTAGTGGTATGCATCAGTTCTTATCTGAGGACAAATATTTAAAAGATCTCGCCGATGAGTATGGCTCATGTATCGTTGATTTACGAAAACCGCCCGATCCACCAAATTTTTCAAAAGGGTCTTGGATTAATCGAAACACACCTGTTGTATTAGTAGTAGGTACCGATTGCGACACAGGAAAAATGACAACTGCATGGGAAATTAAAACTAGGTTAAATAAATTAGGTAAAAATGTCGAATTTATTGGTACAGGCCAAACTGGGATACTTCTTTCAGATGGTGTTGCGATAGATGCTGTAGTATCAGACTTTGTTTCAGGAGAGGTAGAGAATCTCATTGAAAGAAAAATAAAAAAGGAAACGGACTTGGTTATTATTGAGGGTCAAGGGGCCTTATCCAACTATGCATATTCTGGCGTGACTTTGGGCTTAATTCATGGCTGTATGCCTGATTATTTGATTTTAACACATGATCCATCTCGATCTAAGGACGTAATGGGACAACCTCTTCCAGATATTAAAGAGTTTATGCAACTTCATATTGATTTAATGTCTCCATTTAAAAAAACTTCCTTTATAGGTATTAACTTGTTAACCTACGAAATGAATGATAAAGAGGCTTCTAATATTATAAGCGATTTTGAAGCTATGTACAATCTTCCAACAACTGATTTAATTAGGTTCGGCGATGCGGGTTTAATAAAGTCTATTTATAATTTAACTTAGATGATGAGGTTAAGTTTTTCAAAAAATAGAATTAATTTGATTCATTCTTTTGGGATTTCAAGAAGTTCAAATGATTACTATGATATAATATACATATACATAACAGGAAGAACTTTTAAAAGCATCTAAGAAATATAAACCAACTGAAAGTGATATAAGAAGAGATGAAATCGAGAAAATGTTTAAAGTTGAAGGTAATTCCAAAAAAGCATCATAATTATTAGATAAATTTTTTTTATTTGAAGCACAAATTTTTAAGTTAGGACTATTAGTAATAATTTTGTTGTCTTCTTTGATGCTCAAAGCTTCTTCGTGAAATAAAATAATATCAGAATGTGAAGAGTTTTTTTCTTTTACACAATAGAACTTTAAAAAAGATTTAAGTTCATTTAGAGTAGTAT
>JAYPIC010000026.1:7409-10796 GCA_038127595.1 bacterium
ACTATGATATAATATATATTTACATAATGGATGGAGATTTCATTGGAAGAGGCGAAGCAGCTCCTTCAAAAAGATATGAGGAATCCTCCGAACTGATTTTATCTGTACTTGAAAGTGGAATTCAAGTACCAGAGAACTATCAGTCCAGAGAACATTTATGGGGCTTTTTGAAACCTCAGCTAAGAAAAATTGCCTCATTAGAAGCAGCTATAAATATGGCTATTTGGGATTTGAGTACCCAAAAGCAAAATATTCCTCTATATGAAGCATTTGGTTTTGAAAATACAACTCTACCTAAAACTAGCTATACAATATCAATTGGAAAATTAGATGAACTCGATTCAAAACTTGAAGAAAGTAAAAAATGCTCAATTCTAAAAGTTAAGTTAGGTACTCCTCATAATGATAAAGAAATAATAAGGCAAATAAGGCGTAGAACAGATAATTTAATCAGAATTGATGCCAATGAAGGGTGGGATTATGAAACCGCGAAAAAAATGGTATTTTGGCTTGCTGATCAAAATGTTGAATTTATTGAGCAACCTTTTCCTGCATTAAATTTAGAGGAAACAAAAAAGTTAAGATCTATTTCACCACTTCCATTGGTAGCTGATGAGAATAGTATAACATCAAATGATTTAAATGCTTTGAGAGAAGTTTTTGATGGCATAAATATAAAGTTAATGAAATGTGGTAGTCTTGATGAGGCTTTAAAAATGATCCAAATGGCAAAAAAACTCGATTTTAAGATTATGCTTGGGTGTATGGTAGAATCTTCAGTCGGTATTACTGCAGCAGCTCATTTATCTAGTCAGTGTGATTATGTAGATTTAGATGGTAACCTATTAATAAAAGATGATCCTTATAATGGAGTTAAAATTGACTCTGGACGTTTAAAGTTATCTTCATCAAAAAGTGGCTTAGGCATAGAATTGAAAAAAAAGAAACCAGGACTATTGTAAATTGAAAATATTAGGAATTGAGCATATCGGCATTGCTGTAGATGATTTAGATAAAACGTCCTCATTTTGGGGAAATATTTTAAATATACTTCATACTCACACAGAAGTGGTAGAGTCTGAAAAAGTTAAAACAACTATTTTTGATACTAATAAAGGGAAAATTGAGCTTTTAAGTCCTAGTGCATCAAATTCAGTAATTGAAAAATTTATTAAAAATAAAGGCACAGGAATACATCATGTATGCTTAGAGGTAGATGATATAAGTCAAGCAATAATAAAACTTGAAGAAAAAAATGTTGTATTAATTAATAATAAACCAAAGATCGGTGCTGAGGGATATAAGATTGTTTTTATCCACCCAAAATCTACTGGTGGTGTATTAGTTGAGTTAGCTGAGAAACCTAAATAAACATTCTCATTTATTAATTTTTTTCAAATGAAAAAAAATTCTGAACAATTAAAAAACTTACCAACTCTTCCTGGTGTTTATAAATTTAAAAACAAAGATGAAAAAATCATTTACATTGGGAAAGCAAAGAATTTAAAAAATAGAATCAGATCATATTTCCAACATTCAAAAACACAATCATCAAAGACCATTTCTATGATGAAAAATGCAGATAGTTTTGAATGGATAATTGTTAAAAATGAAGTTGAGGCACTTCTAACAGAATCTAATTTGATAAAAAAGTTTAGGCCTAAATATAACATATTAATGAAAGATGACAAAACTTATCCATATATCCAAATAACAAAGGAACCTTACCCTCAAGTTATATTAACGAGAAAAGTAAAAAAAGACGGGTCAAAATATTTTGGTCCATATACAGATTCTAGAAGGTTAAGAACTATATTAAAAGTAATACATAAAGTATTTCCAATTAGAAGTTGTAGTTATTTTATCGATGGTAAGATAATCGAGCAAAAAAAGATATCCATTTGTTTAGATTATCATATTAAAAGGTGTCAGGGACCTTGTGAGGGGCTTGTTTCAGAAAAAGAATATAATGAAATGATAATGCATGTTATTTCTTTTATGAAAGGAAGCACAAAAGAAATAGAACATTACGTAGAACAAAAAATGAATCATGCCTCAAAAAATTTATTGTATGAGGAAGCTGCTCTTTTTAGAGATCAATTAAGGACAGTTCAAAATTTTAGTTCAAAAAAAAGCTACACCAACTCAGTTTTTGATGAAAGAGATATATTTGCTTTGGCAAAAAAAGATGGTATTGGAGTAGCTGTGGTAATAAGAATAAGGAATGGATTCATATACAGTAGGGAGAAGATTTCTTTACAGAATATTTTTTTAGATGAGCAAAAATCATATAGTTCAATAATTACTCAGTTTTACATGGGAAGTAATTTAATCCCCTCTAACATTTCCTTACCTATTAAACTAGTTGATGAGAAAAATATTTTAGATATGCTTTACGAAGAGAGGGGTTCGAAAGTAAAACTTGAATATCCACAGATAGGTGAAAAAGCAAAAGAGCTTAGGATTACCATGAAAAATGCTGAACTTTTACTAAATGACTGGCTCTTAAAGAAAAATAAATACAAAATGTACATTCCAAATTCAGTCACATCGTTGCAAAGTGATTTAAATTTAGATGTCCCTCCTAAAAACATTGAGGGATTTGATATTTCTCATTTAGGAGGAACAAATACAGTGGCATCAATGGTTTCATTTATAAATGGAAAGCCTAAAAAAAATAACTACAGGAAATATAAAATTAAATCAGTAGAAAACATTGATGATTTTGCATCGATACGAGAAGTTGTTTTTCGGAGGTATAGCAGGCTTCAAAAAGAAAAATCTGAATATCCTGATCTCATTTTAATTGATGGTGGAAAGGGTCAATTAAGCATGGCTATGTCGGCTTTAAGAGAGCTTGGGCTAGATTATATTAATATTATTGGTTTAGCAAAAAGGCTAGAAGAGGTTTTTATTCCTGGTAATCCGGAGGCACAAATTATTAATAAAAATTCTCCAGGGTTGGTTCTTCTGAAAAGAGTCCGAGATGAGGCACATAGGTTTGCTATTTCTTTTCAAAAACAAAAAAGAAAAAAAACTATGACTGAATCTCCCTATTTAAGTATTAAAGGAGTAGGAAAGATAACACTAAATAAACTATTAATAGAGTATGATGGTACTGAAGACATTGCAAGGCAAACTCCTAAGTCAATCGCTGAAAAAATAGGACTATCTGAAAAGGTAAGTGGCGAAATAATAGCAATGGCATTATCTTTGAGAAATACTACATAAATTACATTAAGTCTGCCATTGACCGTTCTTCGTTATATTAAGTAAATTCGCCATTATGGCAGAGTTTAGAATAGAGTCTTCTTTTACCCCTAAAGGTGATCAGCCCTCCGCGATTGATGAGATAGCTAATTCGCTGAATGCTAATGAACCATATAC
>JAYPIC010000026.1:10806-23902 GCA_038127595.1 bacterium
ATGTCATACAGTCTGTAAATAGACCTACTTTGATTATGTCGCATAATAAAACATTGGCTGCTCAACTTTATGGAGAAATGAAACAACTTTTTCCAAATAATGCTGTTGAATATTTTATCAGCTACTATGATTATTATCAGCCAGAAGCATATTTGCCAGTTACAGACACCTACATAGAGAAAGATGCATCAATTAATGAAGAAATTGACAAATTGAGATTAAAAACAACTAGTTCTTTGATGTCAAGAGAGGATGTAATTGTTGTCTCTTCGGTCTCGTGTATTTACGGATTAGGTGCTCCGGATGAGTACATTAAAGGTTCTGTAAGTGTAACATGCGGAGAAAATTTAAATAGAAGAAAATTACTTTCTGATTTAGTTCATATTCACTACTCAAGAAACGATCAAATACTTGAAAGAGGAAATGTAAGAGTGCTTGGTGATGTAATTGAGATTTTTCCTGCTTATGAAGATCTTTGTATAAGAATAGAATTATTTGGTACAGAAGTAGAAACAATTTCAAAATTTGATTATTTAACTGGTGAAGTATCAGAAGAGTTGGAAAAGACTGTGATCTTTCCTGCTAAACATTTCGTTACTGATAAAGAAAAAACATTAAAAGTTATTGATCAAATTGAAGAAGAATTAAAAAATAGGCTAGATTTTCTAAGGTCAAATAATAAGTTATTAGAGGCACAGCGGTTAGAACAAAGAACGAATTTTGATATAGAAATGATGATTGAATTGGGATACTGTTCAGGTATTGAAAATTATTCAAGATATTTTGCTGGTAGAAAAGAAGGAGAAAAGCCATTTACCTTGATAGATTTTTTTCCAAATGATTTTTTAACGATTTTAGATGAGTCTCATGTTACGCTTCCTCAAATAAAGGCAATGTATAATGGAGATAAAGCTAGAAAATTATCCCTAGTTGAACATGGTTTTAGATTACCTAGTGCTTTAGATAATAGACCGTTGAAATATGAAGAATTTATAGATGCCCAGAATCAAATTTTATTTGTATCTGCTACTCCATCAGATACTGAATTAGAATTCTGCAATGGCGTAGTTACAGAGCAAATACTGAGGCCTACCGGCTTGCTTGATCCAAATGTGGTGGTCAAAAAATCAAAAGGTCAAATTGATGATTTAATTGGAGAAATTAGAAAGAGAGCAAGAAAAAAAGAGAGAGTATTAGTAACGACGTTAACAAAACGTATGGCTGAAGATTTAACTGACTATCTTAGTGGCGTTAATATTAAAGTTAGATACCTTCACTCTGACATAAATAGTGTTGAAAGAGTAAAGATTTTAAGAGAGCTGAGGATAGGAAATTTTGATGTGTTAGTTGGAATTAATTTATTGAGAGAGGGTTTAGACTTGCCAGAAGTTAGTTTAGTTGCTGTTATAGATGCTGACAAAGAGGGGTTTTTAAGATCCAAAAGTAGTTTGCTACAAGTAGCAGGGAGAGCAGCGAGGAATGTAAATGGTACAGTCATTCTTTATGGGGATAAAATCACGGATGCAATGTATAACTTGATGCAAGAGACAAATAGGAGAAGAGAATTACAAGATAAATATAACATTGAAAACAACATCACACCTGCGACCATAAGTAAATCTACTGATGAAATCTTATTATCTACTTCAGTCGCAGGAAACGAGAAGGATGAGGAGTTCGTCTCTATTGATTCAAAATTCCAAGATATGACTATTCAGGATCGTGAAAATATTTTGATAGAATTAAGAAAAGAGATGATAAAATCAGCTGAAAATCTAGATTTTGAAAAAGCAGCAAACCTAAGAGATGAAATTGAAAAATTTGAGGATAGTATTAAAGAGGCCATAAATTGAAAATTTTAGTAGTAGGCGGTGCAGGGTACATTGGATCTCATTTTGTTTTAGAGGCCTCTAAAAAAGGAAATGAAGTAACTGTTTTTGATGATTTGTCATCAGGTTTTAAATCAAATTTAAATGATAACATTTCGTTTTATAAAGGCTCAACATTATCAAAAAAAGAACTTGATTCGGTTATGCTGTCTGATAATTTTGATGTAGCTGTACACTTAGCAGCCTTTAAAGCTGCCGGCGAGTCCATGCTTAACCCTGGGAAATATGCTACAAATAATATTATTGGTGGATTGAATTTGATTGAGTCTTGTGTCAAAAATAATATAAAAAATGTAATTTTTTCTTCTAGTGCTGCTGTTTATGGTACACCACAGTATACTCCAATTGATGAAGATCATCCTTTATTGCCAATCAATTATTATGGTTATTCAAAATTAATGATAGAGCAAAATTTGAAATGGTTCAGCAAACTTAAAGGAATTCGATATGCTAGCTTAAGGTATTTTAATGCAGCTGGTTATGACAGTGATTATAAGAAATTCCAAGTAGAGTTAGATCCACAAAACCTAATTCCTTTGTTCATTGAGGTTGCGCTAGAAAAAAGAGATCATCTTGAAGTTTTTGGAGATGATTATGCCACCCCTGATTGTACGTGTATTAGTGATTACATTCATGTTAAAGATTTAGCAGAGGGTCACTTAGCATCAATTGATTACATTATTAATAAGAAAAAAAATTTAGTGATAAATCTAGGAGCAGGTGAAGGGTTCTCGGTATTAGATATACTTAAAAAAACTGAACTTATCTCTAATAAAAAACTTAAATATGTCATTTCTGAAAGAAGGGATGGAGATCCAGATATTGTTATATCATCCTCCAAAAAAGCAAAACAACTGATAGGATGGTCGCCAGCAAGGTCTGATTTAGATAATATTATCAAAACATCATGGGCTAAGTATAGTTATAACATGAAAGTGAATAAATTATGAAAGTAGATTTACAACGCTTACAAAAACAGTCTGGAATTATAGGCACTTCTGAGAAAATTTATGAAGTGTTAGGCATGATAGCCCAAGTAGCCCCTGTAGATATATCTGTACTTATTACTGGCGAGTCCGGTTGTGGTAAAGAGATCATAGCTCGATCTATACATAAGCATAGTAAACGTTCTCAAACTCCGATGGTTATTGTTAATTGTGGTGCTATACCAGAGGGCATAATTGAAAGTGAACTGTTTGGTCATAAAAAAGGTTCTTTTACTGGAGCTTCGAATGATAGGAAAGGATACTTTGAGGAAGCAAACAAAGGCACAATATTTTTAGACGAAATCGGTGAAGCACCTTTAGAGACGCAGGTTAAACTATTGAGAGTTCTTGAGACTGGTGAGTATATGAGGGTGGGGGACTCAAAAATTAGACGAACTGATGTAAGGGTTATTGCTGCAACAAACAAAAATTTATCTGATCTTGTGAAAAAAAATCAGTTTAGGCAAGACCTATATTATAGATTAAAGACAGTAAATATTCATATTCCATCTCTTAGAGAAAGAGTTGAAGATATTAACCCGTTTGTTGAGAGGTTCGCTCTCGAATTTACTAGGTCAAATGAAATTAGGTATAGAGGATTTATGCCAGATGCAATTAGAGTAATGAAACAACATGATTGGCCAGGAAATGTAAGGGAATTAAAAAATTTTGTGGAAAAAATAATGGTTCTAGAGAAAGGTGAGCGTATAACTGCGGATATGGTAAACAGGGAGCTTGCTGATGTTATTAAAGAGCCTTTAATGGAGAACGAAAGACTTCCAATTGCAATTAACAAAACTTCCGAGCAGGCAGAAATAGATATTATATTGAGGCAATTATTTTCATTAAAACAAGACACAGAGTTAATTAGAGCAATTTTATCTTCAGATAATGAACAATCTTTTTTAAATGTTAATCCAATATTACCATCTGAAGATCTTAAAATAATTTCTTCAGTAGCTGATCCAAATATGGAGGTTACTGAAGATGGGCAGCCTCTAATTCGTGATGATGCTATTGGCGAAATCCTCATGAAAGATTTAGAAAAAGAAGCTATTATAAGAACACTGCGATTTTTCAACAATAATCGTAGGAAGACCGCAAAATCTTTAGGAGTTAGTGAAAGGACTCTTTATAGAAAGATCGAGGATTATAAACTTGAACCAAAAATTAAGCGGAGCTGAATTTGGGTTTAAAAGGACTGAATATTTATCTAAGTACAATGATTGTTTTTTTGTTTAATTGTTGTACTTTTTATTCAATGTCAGGTTCAATACCTCCTCATATAAAATCTATTTCAATACCACTAATCGAAAATGAGACTGCAGAATTTGGTATAGCTGAAGAGATTACTGATGGTATTCAAAAAAAGTTTAATGATGAAGGTATATTAAAATTAATTGATAAAAACGCTGATTCAATACTGAAGGGGTCAATTAAAAAAATCACTGACGGTCCATATACATTCAACAAACAAGAATCTGTTTCTGAGTATAGATTTAAAGTAGATGTATATTTTGAATGGTATGATAATCGTAATGAAAAAACATTATTTAAAGGTAATTTCTCAGGCTGGGGAGCTTATGGACTTGGTGGAGACATTAGTAATGATGGGATTGATAATGATGGAGATGGTAAAATTGACTCTGATGATGATGACGAATTTGGGGAGCCGAGAGAGTACGCATCAAAAGTAGCTATTCAAAAAATTTCTGAAGACATAATTAATGATATAATGACTACATGGTAAAAAGGAGTTAGTTTACAAATGGAAACAGTGACAATTAAAAATTTAAAAGATTTTCAAGGACAGGAAGTTAAAATCAATGGATGGGTCTATAATAGAAGAAGCATTGGGAAAGTGTGGTTTTTAATTTTGAGAGACGGAACAGGGTTATTACAGTGTGTAGTAGTTGATGGAGAATGTGATTTAGAAAGTTTTCAATTAGAGCAGAATTTGAATCAAGAAGATTCTGTCAGTGTGACTGGTGTTGTAAAAAAAGAACCTAGAGCTGTAGGAGGTTTTGAACTTGGAGTAAAAAATATAAGCGTCATAAATCACACTTCGAATGAATATCCTATATCAAACAAAGAGCATGGGACAGATTTTTTGATGTCGAACAGACATTTATGGATAAGATCTAAAAGGCAAAATTCAATACTTAGAGTAAGACATCAAATAATTAAATCAATAAGAGATTTTTTTGATAATAATGATTTTATTTTAGTTGACTCTCCTATTTTTACTGGCAATGCTGTAGAAGGAACAACTACATTATTTGAACTTGAATACTTTGAAAAGAAGGCTTACTTAACACAAAGTGGTCAGCTGTATCAAGAAGCAGGGGCTATGGCTTTTGGCAAATCATATTGTTTTGGGCCAGTATTTAGAGCTGAAAAATCTAAAACTCGTCGTCACCTCACTGAGTTCTGGATGGTTGAGCCTGAAATGTCATATTGTGACCTTAATCAAAATATGGATTGGATGGAATCACTAGTTACTTACATAATTGATGAGGTCCTTAAGCATTGTCAAAGCGAGTTAAATGTATTAGAGAGAAATATAGATAAATTAGAAGCTGTAAAATCTCCTTTTCCAAGGATTACATATGATGAGGCAGTGGATATATTAAAACAAAATAATATTGATTTTACATATGGCAAGGATTTTGGCGCATCTGATGAAACAACCATATCTAACCAGTATGATAGTCCTGTTATGATTCACAGTTGGCCAGCTGATACTAAAGCATTTTATATGAAAAGAGATGAAATAAATAATAATTTAGCTTTAGGAGTAGATATGATTGCGCCAGAGGGCTATGGTGAGATAGTCGGTGGTGGGCAGAGGGAAGATAACATAGACATATTAATTGAAACAATCAGGCATCACGATCTTCCATTAAAGCCTTTTGAGTGGTATTTAGATTTAAGAAAATATGGTTCCGTTCCACACTCAGGTTTTGGACTCGGTTTAGAGAGATTTGTGGCATGGGTATGTGGTACAAAACATATAAGAGAGACCATTCCTTTTCCAAGGACTATGGCAAGATTAGAGCCATAGTACAGTTTTCATATAAATGCTTTAACAAATATTATATGTTTTTAAACTTTTTGGTAAAAAAATTATGAAAGTTGCTTTATGTCAGATTAATCCCACAGTAGGTGCTTTATCTGATAATGTTAGAAAAATAATTGATGTATACAATGATGCGTTAAACAATAATTGTGATATTATTGTTTTTCCAGAGCTTGCAATTACTGGTTATCCGCCGCAAGACCTACTATTAAATGATAAATTTATTGAGGCTAATTCATTGGCATTGAATGAAATAGTTAAACATGTTACTGCACCTGCAATCATCGGATACGTTAGGGGACAGAAAGGTAACCTACATAACACAGCAGCTTTAGCATGTAATGGAAAAATTGTTTATGAATTTGATAAAATATTATTACCAACCTATGATGTTTTTGATGAAAAAAGATATTTCAAATCAGGTAAAGTTCCATCTGTTTTTCCTCTAGATATAAAAGGTAAGGAAGTTAAAATTGGAGTTCAGGTTTGTGAAGATCTCTGGGATGATAAATATGATTTAAAGGTGTCTAATATTCAAAAGCAAAATGGTGCAGATCTAATAATTAATATTTCTGCATCTCCGTTTCGTGAGAATAAATTTAAAGATAGAGTAAACCTTGTACGCTCGAAGGTTAACGAAATTAAAATACCGTTTTTATATTGTAACTTAGTAGGTGCTCAAGACGAATTGGTTTTTGATGGATCCTCATTTGCACTAGATAAGAATGGTAACTGCATTTCTCACTGCAAATCTTTTGAGGAAGATATACTGTATACTGATTTAGCATCACATTCTACAAAACATATCAAATATGCTACAAAATGTGAAGATTTATTTAATGCTCTTTGCTTGGGAATAAAAGATTACTTTGAAAAAACAAAAAATAAAGAGGCAGTAATTGGTTTGTCTGGTGGTATTGATAGTGCGGTAGTTGCATGTATAGCGTCATATGCATTGGGAAATAAATCTGTTTATGGTGTATCAATGCCCTCAAAATTTAGTAGCGAGCACAGCAAATTTGATGCAGAAGAATTAGCAAAAAATCTTAATATAAATTACCAAAGTATTTCTATTCAAAATATTGTTGATAAATTAGAGGAGGAACTGAGTGAGTCATTTTCTGATACCGTTAGAGATGTTACTGAAGAAAATATACAATCCAGAGTAAGAGGAAATCTTTTGATGGCATTATCAAATAAATTTGGAAGATTAGTCCTTTCCACTGGGAATAAAACTGAGCTGGCTTTGGGATATTGCACCCTCTATGGGGATATGAGTGGCGGATTATCAGTAATCTCAGATTTAAACAAAAGTGATGTATATGAACTTGCTGAGTGGATAAATAATAATAAAAACAACCCTATTCCTTTAAATACGATTAATAAACCTCCTTCTGCAGAACTATCCCCAGATCAAGTAGACCCATTTGATTATGAGGTTATTTCTCCATTAGTTGATTTCATTGTTGAAAAGCAGTGTTCTGCTGAGGAATTAATAAACAGGGGTTTTGACAAAGATTTAGTAAGAGAAACATTAAATAAAATTACAATAAATGAATACAAAAGAAGGCAGGCACCAATTGGTATTCGGGTTTCAAATAAAGCATTTGGCATTGGAAGAAGGTACCCTATAATTAATCATTTCAGGGAGGAGGTAAGTTGAAAATAATAATAATAATGCTATTATTGTCGATACACTTATTTTTTGGTCAAAGTATTGTAAAAAATGAATATCCATCCAGTTTTTGGTTGTCATTATCTGCAAAAGAGAAGATATCTTTTGTCAATGGCGCCTACAGCGCAATGAGCGTTCTTAAAAATGAACATAAAAAAGAGGTTGCTAAGCAATATTTACATGATAAGAATTGGATAGAGCCATATTATATTGAGCGTTATTATTCTGTTATAGAGGAATATCACTCTGAAAAAGTAGGATATGATATACAGATTATTACCATGCATATGGATGCATTTTACGCCAATTCCGATAACCTACATATCCCAATCATGGATGCTCTAAAAGTAGTCTCACTAATTCAAGATGGAATGAGAGAGAAAGCAAATCTCAGGCTATTGCAATTACAAAGAAAATATTAATTTTAACTTTTACTTCTTTTTTGAGTCTAATACAATAAACCATATATAGGTGTATTATGAAACAGATTAGATCAGTTACTATTTTTTTAATTTTATTTTCATTCGTGTTTGCCGATCATGGAAGAGCAAAGCATAAGAGATGGAAGCATAAAAAAAGGCATAAGGTTAAGGTTGTACATAAACAGCCAAGATTAAAAATAAGTCTAGGTTATAATTATTTTTGGAGAAATTGGAACTTTGGTTATCATCATTGGAATAAATACCCATCCAAGGACATTGTAGTTATAAACAAAGAAGTGATTAAAAATATTGAAACTGAAGATTTTGATGAAATTATTTCTAATATAGAAAAGTTAGCTGATCTTAAAGAAAAAGGAATAATTAGTGAATACGAATACAAAAAAAAGAAGAAGGATCTTTTAAAAAAAATATAACTATTTTCTTCAAAGTCGTTGAAGAAAAGTAAAAAAAATATTTTATTGATTAAATTGTCCTAATTGACCCTGTTGACTAGTTAATTTCTCTTAATGAATAAGGATTTATTAAGAAACTTTTCTATAATTGCTCATATTGATCATGGAAAATCCACGCTTGCAGATCGTCTTTTAGAGGAGACAAAAACACTTTCTTCCAAACAAATGCAAAATCAGGTTCTTGATAGCATGGATTTGGAGCGTGAAAGAGGAATTACAATCAAAAGTCATCCTATTCAGATGCATTACAAGAATAAGGATGGATTAACTTATACATTTAATCTAATTGATACACCTGGACATGTTGATTTCACTTATGAGGTTAGTCGATCTTTAGCTGCTTGTGAAGGTGCTCTATTGTTGGTTGATGCAGCTCAAGGGGTTGAAGCTCAAACAGTATCTAATGCTTATTTAGCTATAGAAAACGATTTAACGATAATTCCCGTAATTAATAAAGTTGATTTACCTTCTGCCCAAACTGAAGATGTTAAACAGCAAATAATTGAACTCGTGGGATGTGAAAAGAGCGAAATTATTGAGGCAAGTGCAAAAAGTGGGTTTGGTATTGATAAAATTTTTGATGCTATCATTGATAGAATTCCTGCTCCTATGGATAAAGATGAAGATAAAACTCGAGCATTGATTTTTGATTCTACCTATGATAATTATAGGGGTGCAATTCCATATGTTAGAGTTTTTGATGGGGTTATAAAAAAAGGTATGTCGATCAAGTTTCATGCTCATAGCGAAATATATGAAATTACTGAAGTAGGACACTTTGTATTAAAAATGGTTGAGTCAGATGAATTAAAATCCGGCGATGTTGGATACGTTGTGGCAAGTATTAGGGATATGGCACATATTCAACCAGGAGATACAATTACATCAAAACAAGAACCCTGTATTGAGCCATTATCTGGTTATAAAAAAATAAAACCAATGGTTTTTTCAGGGTTATACCCTGTTGATGGTGATGAATATGATCAGCTTAGAGTGGCTTTAGAAAAATTAAAGTTAAATGATGCTTCATTGGAATTCATGCCTGAAACCAGTGAAGCTCTAGGTTTTGGATTTAGATGTGGGTTTTTAGGCTTGCTTCATATGGAAATAATTCAAGAAAGGCTCGAAAGAGAGTTTAATTTAAATTTAATCACAACGACACCTAATGTTATTTATGAAGTACTTTTAAGGGATGGTAGTAAAGTAAAAATAAATACCCCATCTCAGATGCCAAGCACAGGAGATATTGATAAAATTTTAGAACCCATGGTCTCCGCTGAAATATTAGCACCAAAAGAATTCATTGGATCTATAATGACGCTATGCCAAAAGAAAAGAGGAGTATATAAAAATACAAATTACCTATCACCTGAAAAGGCTCAGATTTATTATGATTTGCCTCTTGGTGAAATTATTTTTGATTTTTATGATAAGCTTAAATCTCTTTCAAAAGGTTACGCCTCTCTTGATTATGAATTTAAGGAGTTTATACCTGCCGATCTCAAAAGGTTAGAAATATTGATGCATGGAGATTCAGTTGATGCATTGTCATCAATTTGTCATTCTGATGATGCTTACCATAGAGGGGTGGCAATGTGCACTAAACTTAAAGAATTAATTCCAAGGCAAATGTTCGAAGTAGCTATTCAAGCTTCTCTAAACGGAAGAATTATTGCTAGGACAACTGTAAAAGCTCTTAAAAAAAATGTTACAGCAAAGTGTTATGGAGGTGATATTACCAGGAAAAGAAAGCTCTGGGAAAAGCAGAAAAAGGGTAAAAAAAGAATGAAAATGGTAGGTAAAGTTGAAATACCTCAAGAGGCCTTGCTAGCTGCATTGCAAATAGGAGAGGATTAATTCTAAGCAATAAATTTTTGGATGTCTTACCTTTTAAAATCTAGAACATCATTTTATTCCTTTCTATTTACATTACCTTTGTTTTTCCTATATGAGGTCAATATCCTTTTTTTATCGTGGGATGATATCCTTGTTGTTCGAAATGGGGCTGACTTTTTGATGCGGAATATATTAGAGTCTTTCGACATTTATGGACTATACGGGCTTGGTTTAGTTTTTTTTCTCGGTTTATTAGTTACCTACATATTTTTTATCAAGGAAGATCAACAACAGGAAGTAAATGTTAATTTTTTATTCATTATGCTCGCTGAAAGTATGTTGTGGTCGGTAGTTTTATATTTTTTATTGTTTAAGTTTATGGTTTTACTTATGAATCCAGTTGGAAAGACCATATTGCAACAAGTGACACTAGCAATAGGAGCAGGTATATATGAAGAATTTTTATTCCGAGTATTATTAATCGCTGGCTTAAGTGGTATTCTTGGTTTTGTTTTTATGTGGGATAAAACATTTAAAAACATTATTGCGGTTGTATTATCAGGGGGAATTTTCTCCGCTTTTCATTTTATGGGCGAATATGGAGATTTCTTTTCAATGGAATTATTCTTGATACGATTTTTTGCTGGTTTAATTTTAGGTGTGTTGTATATGTATCGAGGATTTGGAATAACCGCATATACTCACAGTATTTATGATCTGATTGTACTAATCCGTATGACTTTAATTTAGTTTTTGGTAGTTTAAACCTTTATTCACAACTAATACGAATTCATTAGTAGGAACCATTTTATAATTCATTTGTATGAATACTAAAACCGAATTTTGCTGATGGCTTTTAAAAAAATTTTTGTTAAAAAAATATTTAGGATGAAGTAATTATGTTGCCTGTTGTCTTTGAAATTGGGCCAGTTAAAATATATTCTTTTGGCTTAATGTTAGTGACTGCCTTTTATACGTGCTATGGCTTATTGTACCTAGAAATGAAAAGGCTTAAGTATGATACTGAGATTGCCTCTGATATTATTTTTTGGTCAGCTGTCGGTGGGGTCTTAGGAGCTAAAGCATATTATTTAATTGAGAATTTAGATAGGACGATACAAGACCCTTATGGCATGATTTTTAGCGGTTCAGGCTTAGTTTTTTTAGGTGGTCTGATTGGTAGTACAACATGCGTTTCTATAATTTTGAAAAAAAGAAGATTGTCTTGGTATTTATTTGCAGATACAATTGCGCCATTGATCATGATCGGATATGCAATTGGCAGGATTGGTTGTTTTCTTGTAGGCGATGATTATGGATTGCCAAGTTCATTACCTTGGGCCATTTCTTTCCCAAACGGTATACCTCCTACAACTGTATCTAGCTTTTCTGTGTACTATCCGTGGATAGACACATCAAACATTGATACAGAGATCATAAAAGTTCACCCTACTCAGCTTTATGAATCTATAGTAGGGGTTCTATGTTTTTTCTATTTATGGCAAAGAAGAACAAAGAATTCAAAACCCGGTAGTCAATTTTTTGTTTATCTGATTTTAGCTGGTGTTGAAAGGTTTTTTGTAGAATTTATCAGGACAAATGAAAAGTACCTATTTGATATTTTTAGCGGTGCACAGGTAATTAGTTTGATCATGGTATTTATTGGCAGTTATTTTCTTTTGTATCCATTAACAAAGCCCATAATTGATAAGACTTCATAATTATATAATATCAATTTTAGCATATAGTTGCATTGTATTTTCGCAGGTAACTTTATCTATTTCTGATTATTATCCTTTTCCATCTGAACTAAGCGATTTAAATGTCAATCCAGATGTTCTGGAGTGGGGTGTTGCTGGTAGTTTTTTATTATTGGATCAAAAAGAAAATCAATTGGTTAGTATTGGCAGTCTGAATGGTTTTCAAACTGTTGGGGGGTTTGGACTTAATTCATATTCATTTACTGAACCTGTATGGGTAGGAGTAGAGCCAAATGGAATCTCAGTATTAGATAGATTAGAAAATAAAATTATACTCCTAGATTATCGTTTGAATTATATGACTGCAATTAGTCTAGAACCTAGAATTTTTCCTGAACTAGCTGTTATAGATAAATATGGTTTGATCTATATATATTCATCACAATATCACAGTATATTTAAATTTGAAAGTAAACGCTTAAGAAAGGTCCCACATATAGACTTAAACAGATTTTCAGATATTGATTTTTGTATTAATAAGCTTGCCATAAATCAAGATGGAGATTTTGGCTTGCTAGATTGTAATAATATTGTATATCTATTTTCAAAAAATGGTGCCTATAAAGGCTCATTTAGTTCTGAAATAAACAAGCCTATTTTTTTAGTACCAATAAGAGAGCATTGGTTTGTTTTCAATGACAAAGGTGATGGAGAATCTGTCTTTGATAAATCTGTAACCCTTCATATACCTGCTATAAGTACCCCTATAGTAGATATAAAAAATATGAATCGATCTTTGGCTATTTTATCAAAAGATCATATATCGATCCTAAATATGAAATTAAAATAATTTGCACTTAATTTTTTTTATTCTTACGTCTAGTTTTTTATTTGGGAATAAAGGTTTCACATCTGATACTCTTTTAATTCATTCAAATAAAGAAATTTATTCTTTAAAAGAAAATTTCATATACCCCAAATCATTGAAAATTGAGCCGTATAGTACCAAAATTAGTCCTGATAGTATTAATTACAT
>JAYPIC010000027.1:0-23464 GCA_038127595.1 bacterium
ATCTAATATTATACCCGATATTTCTCTTCTTGTTTTTGGGTATAGATTTAAGTGGAAACCAGCCTTCTTCTTGTTCTTAATTTTTACAATAACTTTACTAAGGCCTTCATTAATATTAATCCTTGATAGTTTAGAATTATTTTGGGAAAGTTCCACATTTGAACCTTCGTAATACACACTAATGGATGAAAGAAATTCAACGAAATCAATTACCACAGATTGCTTTTTTTCGCTATAAATATTGGCTATACCAATTACTATATCATCTTCGTTTAAACCAGAATATAGTTGATGAATGAAATGAACACCATTAGCAGCATTCGAAGTAACATTTTTTAGATTGTAAACAGTCTCATCCAAGCTATATGTTTCAGAATTTGTTATACCATTGGTAAAAATGTCATTAATGGCTTTATCGGCAATATTTTCATTTTTAAATGGACCCATAAACGTAAAATATTTTATCCAAGGTTCTTGATCTATTTTGTTTTGTTTAAAGCTTTCACCAATCAAAGATGAATTAACAAAAAGTATTATTAATACATACCAAAGCAATCTAGTCATTTTTTTAATTTCCTTATTTTGTACTGAAAATAAAAAGCCAAATCATTTCAATACAAAATTTAGCAATCTATTAGGAATGTAAATCTCTTTTTTTATCTTCATATTCAAAAAGTACTTTTTATAATTATTGTCATTAATAATGTATTCTATAATGTCTTTTTCATTCAGATTTTTCTCTAAATTCACAACGCCCCTAGTCTTTCCATTAATCTGCACAACTATTTTCATTGTATCGGCAGTGAGGTAATTTTGATCATATATGGGCCAAGACTGACTGGATATTGCTCCATTCACATTATATTCTAAAATTTCATATATTTCTTCACTGATATGTGGAGCGAATGGATTTAATATAATTAAAAAATTTTTGAGGACTTCTTCGTTTAAGCTTTCTAAAGTCAATGCATGATTTACAAAAATCATCATTTGAGAAACAGCAGTATTAAAACTTAACTCTTCAAGATCTTCAGTTACCTTTTTGATAGTTTGATGAAGTAATCTTAATGTCTCTTTTAGAGGCTTTTTGTTATTTATCTTTTGTCTAGACTCAATACATAATTTCCATACTTTTTGGAGAAAACGATAAGAACCTTGAAGACCTTTTGTGTTCCAAGGCTTTGATTTATCCAGCGGCCCCATGAACATTTCATAAACTCGAAAACTATCTGCGCCATATTTATCTACTACATCATCAGGATTGACTACATTACCCCTAGATTTACTCATCTTTTGGCCGTCTTCTCCGCCTATCATTCCTTGATTAAATAATTTTTTAAAAGGTTCTCGAGTGGAAACTAAACCTAGATCATGAAGCACGTGATGCCAAAATCTTGAATACAAAAGATGTAATACAGCATGCTCCACACCGCCGACATATAAATCTACAGGCATCCAGTATTTCTCATCTTCACTATCCCATGCAAAATCATCATTATGAGGCGAAATATATCGGAGATAATACCAGCATGAACCAGCCCACTGAGGCATTGTATTTGTTTCTCTTTTTCCACCATCTACATCGACCCAATCAGTGATAACTGATAATGGAGACTCTCCGGTTCCAGATGGTTCATATTTTTTAACTTCAGGAAGTGTAAGTGGTAGATCAGAATTATTAAGGGCGGTAATACTCCCATCATGATTGTGAATAATTGGCATTGGCTCTCCCCAATACCTCTGTCTAGAAAAAAGCCAATCTCTGAGCTTATATTGAGTTTTCCTTTTTCCTAAATCTTCTTTTTCCAGCCAATCTATTACTACTTTTATAGCTTCATTTACTTTTAGGTCATTTAAGTTAAGACCTTCACCATTTGAGGAATTAATCATCACTCCGTTTGATGTATCTGTGTGAACCTCTTTTTCAATGTTTCCACCTGATACGACCTCTTTAATTTGAAGGTTAAATTTCTTTGCAAACTCGTAGTCGCGCTCATCATGAGCAGGAACAGCCATTATAGCGCCTGTACCATAACTCATCAATACGTAATCTGCTATCCAAATTGGAATTTTTTGATTATTTACAGGGTTAGTAGCATAAGCACCAAGTGGCACACCAGTTTTTTCCTTATTCATCTCGCCCCTATCAAAATCTGACTTAAGTGATGCAAACTTTTTATAATCATTTACATCACTAATCTGATCCTCTACCACCAGCTTATCTACCAAAGGATGTTCAGGCGCGAGAACCATGTAGGTAGCACCAAATAATGTATCTGGCCTTGTTGTATATACAGTAATATTTTGACTTAAGCTAGATAACTTAAAATTTACTTCACACCCTTCGGACTTTCCTATCCAATTTCTCTGTAATTCCTTGACGCTTTCAGGCCAGTCTAGATCATCTAGTCCATCAAGTAAAGATTCAGCATAATCTGTAATCTTTAACATCCACTGTCTCATTGGTAAACGTTCTACTGGGTGTCCTCCAATATCAGATTTTCCATCTACTACCTCCTCGTTCGATAAAACTGCTTTCAGTTCTGGACACCAATTAACAGGAACTTCAGCTTCATAAGCCAATCCTCTTTTGTATAACTGTAAAAAAATCCATTGTGTCCATTTATAATATTTTGGATCTGTAGTATTCACCTCCCTATCCCAATCATAGGAAAAGCCTAGCATTTTTAATTGTTCCCTATATCTTTTAATATTTTTTTCTGTTGTAACCCTAGGATGGGTACCAGTTTTTAAAGCATACTGCTCTGCTGGGAGTCCAAAAGCATCCCAACCCATAGGATGAAGCACATTGAAATTATTAAGCCGTTTGAACCTTGAATATATATCAGTAGCAGTATATCCAAGAGGGTGACCTACATGAAGACCTGATCCTGATGGATAAGGGAACATATCTAATACATAACACTTTTCTTTTTCTCTAGATACATCAGTTCTGAACGTTTTTTCTTCATCCCAAATTTTCTGCCACTTTTTTTCAATTTTCTTGTGATTATATTTCATAATATATGACAAAGGCGTGAAATAGATACCCACGCCTTATTTTAAAATTTATTGTTTAATACTACTAGAAAGTGAAACTAAAACCAATAGAAACAGATAGATCTGTATCTTTATAAAATGTTTCTTTAGCCACAAAGTCACCATAATCAGGGTCATACTGACTTTCCCATTCTTCAAGAGGTTTTAGAACCTTATTATCACCCTCATATTTACTATTATAGCTATGTTTTAAAGTAATATCGACAGATAATGCCTCATAAAAGGTCATAACAGATAGCACTACAATATTCTCTAGTAAAAAGTCTTCAAAGTCATCAACTCTTGGCTTATAAAAAGCCCTGTAATCAAAAAAGAAGTTTCCATCCGCTAGAACTAATTTTACTTTTGGTCTAAAAGAATGTCTTGAAAAGGTTTCAACAGAATCATATTCCTCTTCCTCAAACATGTAAGCATAACTAAGAGAAAATATTTTACCGAACCTTATTTTACCGCCAATACCAAAGTCAGTACGATTTATAAGCCCCAAAGATCTATCAAAACTGTAATCATAAAAAAAGAATGGTGAATATTTTTGATTTGCCCATAGATCAAACTGGGTATGTATATTACCATCTAAAGCATATGGTTCATCTTCAAGAGTAGCATAATTTCCCCCAAAAGAAAAAGAAAATTCAGTATCCTTCAGTGACCCTACATCGCCAACTAATGAAAAGCTGTATTCAGCCCCAGTAACAAGATTGTTTGTATTGCCCCTAGTTTGATCAAAGGCAATGTATAAGTCCTGCGATGAATTCACCCCACCTTGCTCATCCTCATCTTGTGCAAAAATTGGATTTAGTAAACAAAAAGATAAAGTAATATTAAAAATAGATAATCGTGTGATCATTTTTATTCCTAAAAGTGAATTAATTTATTTAAAGAACAAAGTAAAAATAACTAAACTATTAAATTATTTCCTAAAAATAAAAAAGGCGCATGAAAGCGCCTTTTTTATATAATCAGTAAAGAAATGAGAACTACTTAGAGCTCTTCTTTTTCCACTTGGACTTCCATTTTCCCCAAGCACCGCCTTTTTTACCTTTTCCTTCTTTACCTTTCATTTTCTTGCCCTTCTTCTTCTTTTTCTTCTTTATATCTGCATCTGCAAATACAAGATCACCGCCGCAAGAACCAGCACTAGTTACGCACTGTTCAGCTTTTGTATCAACTGTAGTAGCTGGAGCTACTGCAACGATACCAACGATAACAAGAAGGGAGACAAATAGTCTGTAGAAACGTTTCATTTTATTCTCCTTAAGTTAACTGTTTTGTTTTGTCGACAACACTGACATTAAATATCAGATAGCTAAACTTATTTTATAATGTGTTTCATTGTCAAGACTATTAATAACTTGTAAAAAATTAATTTCTTATAAAATTTTATTTTTATCTTCAAATTAAATTTTGTTAATATTCGCACCGAAAAATGTTTGGAACTTTTAGATAACTAAAGCATTTATCATTTAATTTATATTAAGAACGAATAATTTATATTAAGAACGAAATTGATTAAAGTAGAAAATCTTTCAAAGAATTATGGCTCTGTTAAGGCCGTTAAGTCTATTTCATTTGAGCTAAAAGACGGTCAAGTAGTTGGATTTTTGGGTGCCAATGGTGCAGGTAAGAGCACTACTCTTAAAATCATGACTGGCTACATATCACCCTCATCTGGAAATGTTTTCTATGGAGAAAAGAATATACAAGATGATACTTCTGAAATTCAAAAAGACATAGGATATCTTCCAGAATTAAACCCGCTTTATAGCGAAATGATCGTTCATGATTATTTAAAGTTTATTTCTGAAGTCAGAGGCATATCGGAAAATGATTTTAAAAATGCCTTTCAAAAAGTTGTAGAAGAATGTTCTTTGAATGCTGTGGCCCATCGTACTATTGCAAACTGCTCAAAGGGCTATAAACAAAGAATTGGTCTTGCAGCAGCATTGATCCATGATCCAAAGATACTTATTTTAGATGAACCCGTTACTGGCTTAGACCCCAATCAAATTGTTGAGATCAGGGAATTAATTAAAAAATTAGGCAAAGAAAAAATTGTCTTAATGTCCTCTCACATTTTACAGGAAATACAAGCTACTGTTGATAGAATAATTATCATAAATGAAGGTTCTATTGTTGCTGATGGTTCAAGCGAAGAACTTTTAAATGACTCTGCAAAAGGAAAAGCTGACCTCAAATTAGAAGTTAGTAATGCTGATGAGAACGATATCAGAGATATGAAGGCAACTATACCCTCTATTGATATTAAAAACATATCTAAAGAAGATTCTTTTACAAGAATTAATATAGAGTTTCCTAGCAACGGCGATCCTCGAGAAGATATTTTTAAATACGCAGTTGACAAAAGTTGGGTAATATTAGAAATGGTTACCTCAAAGCAAAACCTTGAAGATATTTTTAGAAAATTGACAGGAAATAACAAGTTATCATAATGAAAAACACATTAAGCATATTTAAACGCGAGCTTAAGTCATTTTTTGATAGTCCTATGGCTTATGTTTTTTTGATTGTATTTGCTCTTCTCAATGGGTGGTTCTTTACTACAACTTTTTTTCTCTATGGCCAGTCAGACCTTAGAACTTTATTTAATATTGTTCCGCTCGTTTATTTATTCTTTATACCTGGCATAACTATGGGACTTATTTCTAGGGAAAAAGGACTAGGTACAATTGAGATAATTTCTACGCTTCCAATTGAGGATAGAGACATTGTAATAGGAAAATATTTATCCGCAGTAGCTTTGATTACCATCGCTTTATTCTCTACCTCTTTACATTTTATTACGCTTGCTACTTTTGGCAATTCTATAGACTATGGGGCGGTTTTTACTGGCTATCTAGGGTTAATTTTAGTTGGATCAGTATATGCATCGATCGGAATGTTCTCTAGCGCAGTGACAGACAACCAAGTGATTTCCTTCATAATTGGTATAGCGATAATTTTTGTTTTCTGGCTTTTTGATAAAGTATTGATTTTCATGCCAGATTTCATTGCAGGCATCATTCAGTATCTAAGTGTAGAGTATCACCTATCCAATATTTCTCGTGGAGTAATAGATACTAGAAATATCATATACTTTGGTTCCATAATTGGTTTCTTTTTATTTCTTACTACTAGGCTGGTAGAATCGCGTAGGTGGAGTTAAAAGATGTTAGTAAAAAATAAAAATACCTTAACCATCTACTTAGCAGTGTTAGTTGGGGCACTTCTACTTTTAAATCTTATTAGCCGTAATTGGTATAAAAGGTTTGATCTGACCGATAATAAAATGTACTCACTAAGTAAATCTAGCGAAGAAATTGTAGACAAGATTGATGACCTGCTAACCATGAAGGTTTATTTTTCAAGTGACTTACCAGGTGAGCTCTCAAATACTAAAAGATATCTTCAGGATCTACTAGAAGAATACGAAGCTAAATCTGATAATATTAGATTTTATTTCTCCGACCCTGGATCTAATGAGAAATTGGAAGAGGAAGCGCGCAAGGATGGTATTCAGCCAGTGCAAATGCAAGTGGTTGAAGATGATAAACTTGAGGTTAAGAGAGTTTATCTTGGTATGGTTATCCTTTATGAAGATAAGAAAGAGACTATTCCAGTTATTCAAACTGCCACAGGGCTAGAATATTTAATTACAACCAAAATAAAAACGTTAGTTAATACAAATAAAAAAACAATCGGTATTGCGAATTTATCTGATTCAGAAGAAGTAAAAACAGAAAACCTGTCTAACCAATTAAGACAGCATCACACCGTAAGAATCGTTGATCTATCCAATGATAACTTGGTTATTGATAATATAGATGTTTTACTTGTTAGCGGAGCAACAGATACGGTCGATTCAGCTACTATTTCGAATTTAAATACTTTCATTAATTCTGGTAGAAGTATCCTTTTTGCTCAAGGTGGTGTATCTACAAATATGCAAACCCAACAGGCTGTAAAAATAAATTCAAATATTTTTTCTTTCCTTAAGTCCTATGGTTTTACCCTTAACCAGAACTTGGTTCTTGATAAATCTTGTAGTAGAGTTCAAGTACAGCAGCAAATGGGATTCATAAGAATGAATGTACCTATGGAATATCCATTTTTACCCATTGTGAAAAATTTCAATGATCAAGAATTGGTAGTTAGTGGGCTAGAACAAATACATTTATTCTTCCCTAGCCAAATTATGTTAGACACCTTACTTAGTGATAATGTAATTGGTATAGTAGACCTTTTTACTAGTTCTAATAAAAGTGGCATAATGTCTGATAGATTTATGTTAAGTCCAGACCCCAAATCAAACCCATTTATCCAAAATTTAAACCAGCGAGGTAAAGTTCTTGGTGCGGCATCAAGAATCACCAGCGGAAGCGAAATAATTCTCATTGCAGATTCAAAATTTTTATCCGATGATGCAGGCATGTCGGTTCCAGAAAATATGGTCTTCACAATGAATGCTGTTGATTATTTAGCAGGTGAAAAGGAACTCATTGCTTTACGTTCTCGTGAAATAACAAATAGACCACTTGAAGAGATTGAAGACTCCACTAGAAGTCGTTGGAAGTGGGCTAATGTATTATTACCATCAATTGTGATTGCTGGATTAGGTTTTTACAGATCAAAAAGAGAAAAAAATAAAGCTGAAATACTAAAACAGATCTATGAATAAATCTTTACAATATCTACTAATCGTTTTTGGTGTACTTCTTCTTTTGTTCTTTGTTAATCAGAAACAACAAGATAAATACATAGGTTCTGAGGAATCATTATTCAAAATAAATAGTGAAATAATTGATAAAATTTTGATTAAAGATTCAAATGGAGATTCTTTGACATTAGTAAAATCTGACACTCTGTGGTCTATTCTCTACCATGATTCTCTTGAGGTTAAAGATAGACAGTTAGATCAGTTCTTTGAGAAAGTAGTCGGTGGAACTTTTGATATGATGATGTCAAAAAATGCAAAAAAGTGGGCTAAATTTGGAGTTGATGATTCTTCAGGTAAGCAAGTAGTTCTATATCAAAATGATAATAAAGTCTCTGCTGCTATATTTAGCAATAAGGGAGATGATTATGCGCACAATTTTTTTAGGTCAGTTGGCGAAGATAATGTGTACAGAACATCAGAAAATATATTTTATATGATGAACACTCGTCCTACTTATTGGGGTAGTAAACCAAAACCCATAGTGCAACCATCAGACACGACTAGTGTCAATCCTTAAATATAAATATCCTTTTTATTTATATAATAACATTGTATTCTGGATTATATGAAAAGTAAAAGTAAACAAGTTCTAGTTGTTGGTGATAGATTATTAATACAGCCTGACAAAGGCGATAAAACCTCACCCGCGGGCTTGTACCTACCTCCAAGTGTTGTTGAAAAACAGGAGGTTAAGGGCGGAATCGTTGTTGAAGTCGGACCTGGAATCCCCTTAGGAAGTCCAAATGATACTATTGATGAACCGTGGAAAGATAGTAAAAGTGACATAAAATATATCCCTACACAAGCAGAAATAGGTGATTACGCTTTGTATTTGGGAAAAGCAAGTATAGAGATTGAGATAGAAAAAAAAGAGTACCTAATAGTCCCGCAATCTGCAATTCTCATTCTTATTAGAGATGATATTGATAAAATTGTTTCTTAGTATTTTATCCCCATCTCATAAAACATAAACGCCCATTTTTCTGCATACTCCTTAATCCTTTTATCAACAGAACGGCCGGCACCATGTCCAGTACTTTCACCAATCCTAATCAATATAGGATCTTTTTTGCTTGATTGATGCTTCTGAAGTTTAGCTGCGTATTTATAGGAATGAGATGGTACTACCCTATCATCATGGTCAGCTGTGTAAACTAGTACAGATGGGTAAGATTGTTCAACAATATTATGTAGAGGGGAATATGATAATAAATTCTTAAAATCTTTTTCATTTTTCACACTACCATATTCTACAGCCCATGCCCATCCTATTGTAAATTCTTCATATCTAAGCATATCCATGACTCCAACTTCAGGAAAAGCAACCCTGAATAAGTTGGGTTTTTGATTAATAACAGCACCAACTAATGTACCTCCATTTGAACCACCCCTAATAGCCAATCTATCCGATGATGTATAACCTTCTATTATCAAATATTCTCCTGCTGAAATAAAATCGTCAAAAACATTTTGCTTATTTTGTAGCATCCCAGCCTCATGCCACTCTTGACCGTACTCACCACCTCCTCTTGTGCATGCAACTGCATATACGCCGCCTTTCTCAAGTAAAACAGGGATAGTCTTATTAAAATAGGGCTTTTGAGATATGTTAAAACCCCCATATCCATATAAAAGAGTAGGTGCTAAGCCATCCAATACTAGATCTTTACTATGAGCAATAAATATAGGTACCCTTGTACCATCTTTTGATTCATAAAAATCCCTTTTCATTACATACTTATTTTTATCAAATTTAGCTTTTGAGCTATAGTATTCTTTAGATGAATAACTACTAAAATCATACATATATACTGTAGGCGGGTGGACTAAAGATTCAAAATTATACCATGATACTGATTGGTTATTGTTACCACCAAAACCGTAAGAGACTCCGAGACCCGGCAGTTCAACGTCCTTTATAAACTTCCCATTTAAATCATGTATTTTGTAGGTTGAAATGACATCTTCCATAAAGTGAGTTATGATATTGCCATTAATTACATTAGCCATGGTCAAGGGGAAATCTTTTTCTGGAACAATTGTTTTCCATTTTTTTTCAGTAGGAAATTTTGGATCTATCAAAACAATTTTTTTATTTGGTGCGCCTCTGTCCGTCATAACTAATAAAGAACCGTTAACTTCATCTATTACTGATACTTCAGATGTAAAATCACTAACAATAGTTATGAACTTCTCATCCTTTTTATTTAAATCCTTTATAAGTAGAGAATTACCGTACGTTCCTTTTGTTCTGTAGATGAGTAAATATCTTCCATCAGAAGTGGTGGAGGCATAATTACTTATTTTAGGGTTTTTTAGGTCAGAATAAATTAACCTGTCTTCACTTTGCTTAGTACCAAGTTTGTGATAAAAGATCTGACTTCCCTCATTACTTTGAGAGTACTCTTTACCTTTAATCGGCTTTGGGAAAGTACTATAATAAAAACCATCCTCTACCCATGACATCCCACTAAACTTTATCCATTTCAGGTTATCATTTAAAACATTATTATTTTTAAGATCCTTGATATGGAATTCCTTCCAATCAGACCCTGAATTAGATGTCGCATAACCTAAATACCTATTATCATTTGAAAAATAGATGCCAGACAAAGATATAGTGCCGTCTTTTGAAAAAGTATTTGGATCAATAACAATAGAAGCCAATGAATCAGGAGTATCAACATTATCCTTAACATAAAGGATAGACTGGTTTTGAAGCCCTGTATTTTTATAAAAATATATCCTATCACCTTTTATAAAAGGTAAACTTTGAGTGGGATAATCCCATAATTCTTTTAAACGCTTTTCTATTTTTTTTCTAAAAGGAATTCTTCTAAAATAACTATCCGTGAATGAGTTTTGTTTTTGAATCCAAGCTTTGGTCTTTTGTGAATTCTCATCCTCAAGCCATTGATACTCATCCATTATTTCTGCTCCATGGTAAACGTTAGTATAATATTTTGAGGATTCAGTTCTGGGATAATTTACTGGAGTTGGTGCATAACGATGTAAAAAGTATATAACTACTGCTAAAAATACTAACCTAAAGTATGTGTTTCGAAAAAAAAACATCTTCTATCTTGGTAACCTTTGTTCGATATCTGCTACAACGTAAGCCATTATCGCCATTGCAGCAATACAGTCATTAAATTCGCCGTAGTCAACTTTATCGAATGTATCAGCGCTTGTGTGATGGTACCAAAAATATTTACTATTATCAACGTTTAAGGACATAACGGGAACGCCTTCATCATTTAGAATTGCAATGTCAGGAGCCCTACCCCAATTTGTTATTTTACCAGCGCCAATTGGATCTAAAAGATCAGCTATATCATAAACAACTTTTCTTGCTTCTTTATTTCCGGTAAATCCAAAACCTTGGGGAGCGAAAACTCCACCATCCGACTCTATAGCTAGAATATGATTTTCTAGCTCATTAAGATGTTCATTTCTATAATTTCTACTACCTCTACTACCATTTTCCTCATTTGTCCATAGCACCACTCTTAACGTTCTTCTAGGCCTTAGCCCAAGTTCTTTGATCAATGTAACTGCTCTCCAAGCGGCTATACATCCTCCGGCATCATCATGAGCTCCTTGCCCTACATCCCATGAATCCATGTGTCCACCAATTACCACTATTTCTTCTGGATGCGTTGACCCTTTGAGCTCTGCTATGATGTTTCTTGACCACCTATCTTCTACAAATTTTGCATCCATGTTTAACTTTAATACTACTCTTTTTCCTCTTTTAGATATTCTTGAGATCATCATTGCATCCTCAGAGGTTATAGCAGCATGTGGTATTTTTTTTGCTGTCTTGTATTCACCCATTGTACCGGTATGAGGAGTATCCATTGACCATGTACCAACAGATCTAATTAAGCTAGCAATAGCACCATATTTTGCAGCCCTAATTGGACCATCATATCTATATTTTACTGTTTCTCCGTATGTTGTAAATGGGACATTATATAATACAATCTTTCCCCTTACATTTTTCTTATTTCTTTCTAGGTCATCAAAACTATCTACAACCACAACCTCACCTCTTACACCGGCCTTATTAGTTGATACGCTTCCTCCTATTCCTAGCACTCTTAAATCGCGCTCAAAAGGCACAAGAATCTTTAACGATTCCTCTCCCCTTATCCATGTTGGGACTTTTACTCTCTCACCTTTGACATTTGTTAAACCATCTTTTTTCATTTCACTGATAGCCCAGTCAATAGCACGCTCAAGGTTTCTAGAACCACTCAACCTAGGACCAAACATATCACACAAATACCCTAATCTATTATAGCCAATACTATCTCCTTCTAAAGCGCTTATAATTTTATTAGCTGTTTGTTCGTATGTCGATTGTATTTCTTGCGCGAATATTGATGATATTAATAAAATGGATATAAATATTATTTTTAATCTACTCATTTGGTAATTACTCAATTAGAAAGTTAAAATAAGTATCAGGAAAAGTTTCATTGTGTAGGGTAAAATGCCACCATTCCTCTTTTAAAGGTTTGAACCCAAATTTCTTCATTACAGATTGTAATAAAAGTCTATTCTGTTTTTGTAAGTCTGTAACTCCATCATAATCAATCCAAGACTCTTTACCAAAAAAATCATAAATGGTACCCATATCGAGTTCAATCCCAGTTTTTTTATCAATGATAGTCAAATCTATTGTACTTCCTCTAGAGTGCCCTGATTTTGATGCTATATACCCTTCTTTGAATAGATTTCTCTTCTTCACAACAGGGTAATGTATTTTTTTCATCTTACGATCATTATTACGAGCCCATTTTACAAAATGGTCCACAGACCTTTGAGGCCTGTATGCATCAAAGATCTTAATTCCATAGCCAAAGTGTGCTAGATCAGCTTGTACATGCTTTAGAGCTAATGCTGCATCCTTAGTAATAAAGCACCTATTAGCATTATACCCATTGATCTTTTTTCCGATGAAATTATTAGAACTGTAATACTTTAACTCAACAACTATGGATGAATCAATAGATCTAATATCTACAAATTCCTCTGGCCTCTGTGCGGTGATAGGATCATGGAAAAGTAATGCAGATAATAAAATAACCAATACTAGTTTTAAAATACCTATAATTCCTCTATTACTCTAAAGCCAATATTATCATCCCAGTAATTTATCTTACTTACTACCTCATCAGATATTCTACAACCAACTCCACTATTTGCCCATGAGCCACCCTTTAAAATAATCATGCTATCATTCGTAGCTAGGCAAAATTCATATACATTACCAGACATATCATATAATCCAAGCTCGTTAGGGTCTTTTAGACCAACAGGCTCAGTTTTTCCTTTAGTATTGTATTTACACCAGGCAACAGTCTCCAAAATATTTCCACCACTATATGAATTGTCATCACCACCTTTTACACCCCCACGAGCTGCATACTCCCATTCGTTAATTTTTGGAAGCCTAATTGTTTTTCCAGTTAACTCACCTAACCATAAACAATAATCCAAAGCATCTTGGTAAGAAATATTTATAACAGGCCGGTTTCCCCTACCCCATTCGCTGTCATCTGGAGTTTCTTTGCCTTTTGCTAGGCAAAAGGAATCAAACTGTTCAAAAGTAATTTCTTGTTTACTAATTTTAAAACTATCTGCAGTTAAATAAGTTGGCTTAGGTGGCGGAATAACAGTCTCATCTAACATTTCTATTGAGCCTCCATCAATCATAACAAATTCAGGAACAAAATATCCAGAAATTTTAATTATGTTATTTGAAAAGAAAAGTTGGCTTTGATGTTGATTAAAAATTTCACCATTATCAAAAATAAAAGAATTAGAAACAATTATTTTATCACTTGAATCAATAGCCAATCCATATAGCCCATCTTTTAACGTTGTTGCTTCTAATGAAATATTTTTTGAATTTGTTGCGCCTATACAAATATTTCCATTTGCTTCTAAAATTGAATTCTTAATAACAATGTCAGATGAATTTACGACTTTAATAATATTACCTAATTCAAGCTCATTAAATGGCTCTAAATAGCCTTTTGTGTGCCGAAGCTTACCATCATATTTAAAAATTGAATTTTCACCGATTTCCTGCCTGGCTACAGCCAATGCCTTAGAATAATCTACAGCTTGAGCTGTTGATATAATTTCAATATTTCTATCTTCAGATTCTAAGTATCCAACCGTTATATTTCTAATTTGAATATTTGTTGATTCATAAATGTAGAAAATATTGGCGCTATTTGTCATAAGCCTTATTTCAGAATTATCAGAGCCCATAATTGTTACATTAGCTTTGTAATTAATAGATACTCCGGTAGTACTATCAACATTAAAATCAGGGTAAATATAATGAATACCAGGTGGAATGATTACAGTATCTCCATTTCGTGCGTTATTGATTAGTTCTTGTATAAAGGATTTCGGAAAAAGTTTTATCTTCATATTAGATGAAGGTATAAATTTATTTTTCTGAAAACCTTTCAATGTCACAATTATAGTATCATCAGGAAATATCTTACCAAGATCAAATTCACCAAATCTATTTGTCACAGCGCTTTTATTTTGATTTTTTAATGTAATAAGAGCATCTGAAAGTAGCTGCCCGTCCATGTTTTCTATTGTACCAAAAACAGAAATTTTATTTACAGCATATGCATTAGAGATGCACAACAAAAAATAAAATAAGGATGAGAAAAATATTTTAATTTTAAGTGACATATTATAAGAATATACATCAATTTATTAAAACAAGCTCTATTAGGAGCTAGGACATGATCGGGAAAGTTAAGTTGCTATGTAATAGGCAAGAACTATAGGTAAGTAAATGTAATAGATCTTTGCTTTTGAAAATAAATTAAAATTTTTGAAAGAAAATTTATTATTGTTTACTCTTTCAAATAGTTTTTTTTGCGTATACATCATATGTAAAAGTTCTGACTTTTCATCTTCTAATTGTTTAGCAAATTTTCTATCACTCTCCAGCTTTTTAAACAGCAGGGTTTCAAGGCCAAACTTTTCAATACTTAAAGAACTAGATAAATTAGTCCCAAGTGATTCTCTTTTCATAACTGTCTCGGTCTTAACAATCTTATCATTATCCTCATTAGAGACAATTTCCGCAGGTAGTTCAGCGTAATCTTCCAAAACTGCTTTCTCTAATTTTTCTACTACAGCAGCTGGTGCTGTCTCTGGTTTTACTTCAGATTTAACGATTTCAACGACTTTTTTTGTTTTAGTGTCTAACTCTTCATCCGTTAACCACATCTGATGACCTTCAGAACAACGAAATAAAGATAAGGTTTCTTTGTTAACAACCTCAGATACACCTAAAGATTTCATCGCCTTACCATCAAAAACGCAGGACTGAGCCAAACTATAGGTATTTAAAACAATCGCAGCAATGACTACAACTTTCACTATAATACATCCAATCTGTAATCTTATTTACTCACCACAATTACAAAAATGTAAATGAGTAAAATTATATAATATTAATTAATAACAAACAAACGTCGTTATTTATAAAAAAAGCACAAACAAATGTAATTAAAATGCACATTCACCAACAATATTAAATTGCATTTTTTCTTAAAATTAATTCTAAAATAAAAAAGCCTTGTTTAGAATCTTCTAAGCAAGGCCTGTTTTATGAGCGAGAGACGAGGTTCGAACTCGCGACATCCACCTTGGCAAGGTGGTGCTCTACCAGCTGAGCTACTCTCGCAATATTCAAATTTACATACTACTTATTTATCAGACAATTCAGTTTTTGGAAAAAACTCAAGAAATTTTTCTTTTCGAACGTAAACAAAATAAGAAAATAATATAAAAATGAAATTTTCTATTAATTTTTCAAAACCAACTAATTGCCCCTCTTTTAGTCCACATCCACAATCTATATTAAAACCGCGGGCCATGGCTTGAGCTATCATAATATTAAAAGTAATAAGCAAAACTGAGCTAATTATGATTGAACCATCAACCATAACGCCTATTATTAGCCCAGTGCCAATAAAAAACTCTAACCAAGGTAGAATCAAAGCAATAGTGTTTTCTAGCCCTAAAGGCACAATATGGTAATTTGAAATATCCCTTGCAAACTTGGCTGGGTCAATGATTTTATCAAAACTTGCCCATAAAAAAATGGCACCTACAACAATTCGAAAAAATAAGGTTAAATATTTATTCATAAAATGTTAGTAATACTTTGCAGGTAGGTTATTTTCAATCCATTGCTTCCAACCGCCCTTAAATAAGTATATAGACTCAAAACCCTGTTCATACAATTGATAACTGAGTTCTTCGCTTGAACCACAATCATCATCACTACAATATACCACGAAGGCCTTTTCTAAATTATCAAAACTATATATTTTATCAATTAGCTCGTCAAGTTCATCACTACATATAGCACCAGGTATGTGCCCATCGTTAAAATATTCCTCAGCTCTTGCATCTATAAATAGAGTTCCTTGCTCATAGAGACCTTTCGCAATCTCAATATCAATCTCTACTATTCCAGAAGGTTCATTAGAATTAGCAAGTTCATCAATATTATCTATTTTTTTTAAATCTTTAGCTATCATACTTACAGGATTAGGTCTAATAACATTAAGGGCCAAACTAATTATAACTGAGATGGTTATTAACGCATATACTTGATACTTTGGACTATTAAAATTCATTATTAAAATTTCAAAAAGTTAGATCGATCAGTTATTTTTTTCCGTGCTTTTTTGAATGGTTGTGATTGTGGTGAGAATTTTTATTATCAGATTTTTTTGATTTATCTAGTTTTGCACATTTATCTAAAGCATTATCAACCATAGCAAGGAGTTCTGGATCATCTTTGATCTTTTTATTGAGAGCAAAGCTTGTAAATCTCATTTTATTTTTTGCTTTTTGTAAAATAGTTTCAGCAGTGCTTAGATCATTTCTGTAACGTTTTATTAAACTCAAAATATTATCCTGCCCAGCATAAATATCTTCCAATGCCTTAGTAGGATCTTTCTTCTGAAGCCTCTTCAAACGATTATTTAACTGCTTTATTTTTTGCTCCTGAGCAGAAACATCAGATATTGGGTCTGTGCTGTTATTAATATCAAGATCTACTACAGTTAAATATTTCCCCTGCTTTCCATTGGAGTAGACATACGGTCCTTCGGGCTTTTGGGGCATTGAAGCGCTTGTCCTGTGTGTACTTCCGCTCGTAAAAATAAAATCTGCTTTTGGAAAATTTTTTGCTAATGAAGATTGTGAACTACGATCAGTATTAACTAATAAAATAATTAAATCCACTTTACCTTTAATTTCATTTATTAATCTATTCCCGGATATAATATAATCTTCAACACCTACGCTGGTCATTGTATCAGGAATCATATTTGACAGCCCTATAACCCCTAAATTCAATCCATCTCTATTTAAGGTAACATATGGCTTAAATAATAATTCTCCAGAATCTCTATATTTGATATTGCCAGATATGAAGGGAATACTGGAGTACTTATTTTCCATCTTTTTTAAAAATGAGATTCCAGCTAAGACTTCGTATTTACCGATGTTGAGAGCACTACACCCTATTTTCTCATAACCCTTTAACATTGTTTCACATCTAAACTTTTCTGAATTAATATTATTGACATTTATATTTGTTTTACTAAAAAACATATCACCAGCATCTAATATCAATGGATCATCGCCAGCTTTTCGCATATCTTCAATAGCAATGAATTTTCTAGACAGACCGCCCAGAGGATTCTTTTTTCATCCACACGGATCTAGTTGACCATGCACACTACCAGTAAGGACCATTTTTATTTTTGCCTCTTTACTAGGGTTTTCACATGAAGTATTGAAGACACTCATGAACGCAATCAATATATGTATATGTAAATATTTCATACTCTAAATTTAACCACCACTGGCTTTTACTTTAAAGCCTCTTTCAATTAAAATGTTCATAACTTTTTCTCGATGATTTCCTTGAATTAAAATCTGTTTATCTTTTACTGATCCTCCGACACCACATGCTCTTTTAAGTTCTTTTGATATTTTTATTAATAGTTGGTCATTCCCTTTCATTCCAGTTACCACGGTAAGAATTCTATTTCCCGGTAACCTTTTAAGAAGACATTTAAGATTTTGTTTAACATTAGGTATTTGCTCTATACTTTCTGATTTTTCATTTTCAAATGAAAAATTTTCATCTGTAGAGTAAACAATGTTTTTTCGTTTTTTCATATTTTTTCAAGAAGAATAATTTTAATTTTTGTAAAACTCCAATCAAATAAATTTTAAAGCATGGAAGTCGCTAAAAATATAAAATATTTTAAATTATACATATCTCAATTCTTTTTTTTTCTATGTACAATAAAAGGTCAATCATATAATGATCTATCCATAGATCTTGACCAAGCATATTTTAATTTAAATGAACTTAATTTTGAAACGAACATTTCAGCAGATAGTCTTAACAATGGCAAGCTAAAAATTAATTCCTTTCAATTTGGTTTTGATAAAATCAATTTTGATAACATAAAGGATAAATCTATAAAAATGAAAGTTCATGGACCTGAACTTTTTATTGATTTTATGGAATTTCGTTCAAATTACATTCTCCCAAACTACTATAGCCTACTACTATCTGACCTTTCTGACAAAAGATACGAATATCCATATGATGGTTTAGAGATACTGCAAAAAGCAATAGAAACCTATTTCTTAAAATTTGATAGATATCCTAATGATTATAATGACTTGGTAACAGAATCAATGATCAGTTCTAATAAATATCCTTTTAAAAATAAGAATTGGAGCTATCATTTATTTCTCCCAGATAGCATAGTTGTAAAAACTACCTCGCAATATAGATTTCCTAAAAAATCTGTCAATTTAGATTGGGAAACAAGAACGATAATAAATAAACAATCAGATATTTATTCAAAAGATGAGATAAACTGGTCACTCTATTGGAAGATAAGCAATATCAAGCAAACATTTATTTCGGATATAGATATAAATCTCTCCAGCGATAAACTCGGTTTAGAAATATATCAACAAAAAGGTAATTTCAATTTGGAAAATATGTCAGTTGCATTGGTGCCTAATAATGATCTTTTTGAACAAACCTTATTTAAAATGAACAATGTGATTCTTGAAATAAATGATCTATTTCTTCAATATTCTAATGACAATACTACACCTACAATCCAAAATGGAAATGGAGATTTTTCAATAAAAAATATTGATCTGAAGCTGCCTCCAACATTAATTAAAGATGAAACAATGAGGCATGTAATGCAAGATCTTGGTGTCCGCAATGGTTTGGTTAGAGTAAGAAGAATAGATCTACAGTTTAGATTTTACGATAACGAATTTGGTGCAATCAGTGCTTTAATTAATAGTCCTTTTCTTAATATTAGACTAGAAGGGCAATTTTCTATTGATACGAAAAAGAAAGATATAAGATACTTAGATCTATTTGATACAGAATTAAGAATTAATCCTATTTCCTATGGTGTTAGAGATATTATTAGAGAATGGGAGATAAGAAATAATAAAAATCTAAATAGAGAAGGATCAGTGATCGTTTTAAAACTTACTGGCCCTCTAAAAAAACCTTTGATACAAGGTATTAACTAAATACTACTTTCTAGCCATCCTGCTATTTAACTGCTTTAATTCAAGTCTTACAGCAGACACAAGTCTACTACTAGGGTATTTTTTGAGAAAAGTTTTATACTCTTTTTTAGCTTGTTTTCTATTCTCTAATACACTTCCATAAATATATGAAACCATATATTGCGAATCCTGAGCCTGAGCAGAAGTTGGAAATAGTTTTACTACAGCTTTATACTCTCTTATTGCAGCATTATAGTCTTTGAGATCGTTCATATAAATTTCGGCCTTTAAAAATTGAGACCTAGTTGCATACTTACTCTCTTTAAATGAATTAACAATATTATCCAATACAAGGACGGATGATTCAATATTTTTCTTTCTTAATTTTTGAGCTCTAGTATAGAGTTCTTTCGGTCCCCAGTGGAGGTCATATAAAAATAATCCTTCATCGTACCGACTACGCTGTATACTATTACCATCTGCTGCGTATTCAACCCAGATACCATCCATTTCACCGTCAGAATAACTGCCATCACGCTTTAGCTCACCATTTTCGTGCCAAAATGTCCAATGACCATTCTGTATACCTCTAAAATAGTCTCCTTCTTCTTTTTTACTACCATTTGAGTACCAAGAAGAATAAGAACTATCTAGCTTGCCAGCGTAATAAAAAGCTTCTTCTTTAACCTGACCATCCTCGAACCATTTTGTAATAGGACCTTCAAGACCACCATCGACGTAAGTAAGGATAGTTTTGGTGTTTCCATTAGGATACCATTTAACATGCTCACCAGTTGGAATACCATCTTTCCAGCTACCCTCTTGCCATTGTTGCCCGGTTTTATAATAAAAGGTCCAATTACCAGTAAAACCATGCATTGCAATTTTAGTTTCAGGGTCTATTTTTGAACCATTACCATCAAAATATTTACCAACCGCCATTTTTGACCCATTAGTGTGGTAGTATTCCCACTTTCCATTCCTCAATCCATTTCGCAGCCTACCCTTGACCTTTAGATCCCCATTAGGCCAATACTCAAAAACCTTTCCGGAGTATGGATACATCATGACACCATTACTTGAAGTTTCTAATTCCTCTAAGTTCAGCCCTTGTTGGGAGTAAGAAAAAGATATTAAAATTATAAAATAAAAGATTTTTTTCATGATTTTTCTAATAATTTGTTTACGTCGGATGCAGATTAACTTAACTACATTTAGATTAAGTGGCAATCCGAACTATTAATTTGTTATTTTTACTCATCAACATTCACTCTAGATAAAAAATTTCCTTTGATCTCGTAAGATGTTTCAACTTTACCACTCTCTAAGTAGTAAGTCCATCTACCATTTTCTTTACCGTTACTATAACTACCTTCTTCCTTAATTTGACCATTGGAGTACCATTTCCTACGAGCGCCATCCAACTTACCATTTCTGTACCTTCTCTCTTCCCTGGCCTGCAATTCATACCATTCTTTCCATAAACCCGTTTTAAGGTCATTTAAGTAATGTCTCTCTTCTTTCCTCGCGCCATCAATAAACCAACTTTGCCACTTACCTTCTTTCTTACCATCTACAAAATTTTTCTCTTCCTTCTTTTGTCCATTATCGTACCAATAAACCCACTTTCCATCTTCTTTACCTGAATTATAATTAATTTTATGCTTCATAAAGCCATTGGAATAATATTGAACCCAATCTCCAGATGGTAGCCCGTTATCATAATTTCTCTCCTCTTTCAGCTGCCCATTCTCAAACCAATATTTCCAATTACCAACAGGTACTTGCTCCTTATAACTAATGTCCTCCATCATTTGACCGCTCAAGAACCATTTTTGAAGCCTACCATTCCACCAACCATCTTTGAAAGTTACCATTTTTTCCTTTTGCCCAGATGGATACCAATATGTCCATGTACCGTCTTCTTTACCATTATTGTAATTGCCCTCTATTCTTAGAAGACCATTATCATGCCACTCTGCCCAGTATCCGTGTTTTAGACCGTGCCTGTAGCTATATTGCCTTTCAGGTTGCCCATTTGCAAACCACTCCATCCATTTTCCGTCCTTAACGGAATTCTTGTAAGAGCCTTCAAGCATTTTATTACCATTTTCCCAGATATCAAAAACTGGTCCAGTGTATGGCTCTGGAGAGCTTTCTTGATATAAGACATCACCCCTCCTGACAAGTAGAGACATAAAAATTGGATCTTTAACAGAGCCATCTAACTTAAAATAAGTGTACTCACTAGATAGCTTACCACCCTCATAAAACACTTCATAGGAAGTTTCTCCAGTCTGATAAAGACCGTATGCTAAGCCCCAATATTCTCTGTCTGTCCCAGGGAAATACTTTTTCCCATCCTTGAGATCAAGTCTATTTTCCTCAACAGGAACTATTATCGAACCTTCATTATCATAGTAGGTGTAAGAACCATCAATAGCACCAAGGTCAAAAACTCCCTCTCTCATCTTAGAGCCAGTACTATAAAGTCTATAAACCTTACCAGAATAAGGTTTGCTGTTTTTTGGATTATACAATAATCCTCTTTTAGACTCTAACTCTGATTCATTGATAAGGTCAGAACAACCGATAGCAAAAAGTAGCATAACCAATAATAATAGGCGGAAAATCATACCATAAATTAAAAGAAAATTTTAATAGCTCTAACCAAATAATTATTATTTAATTTCATTATTATTAATATGCGTAAATAATTCTACAAAATGATCATTTCATGGACATAGATCGAATATTATCATTACTGAAAAAAGATCTCGAGTATTTTGGTGCCGATCACACGGTTTCAAAAATTGAATTATACAGAAAATATCAGAAATATCTCAAAATATGGAAACTTGATAATTTTGAAACCATTGATGAGAAGTTAAACGCTAGCAAAAACATAGAAAAAGCTCATAAAGCATATGATTTCATAAAGGCAAATTGGAATTACATCCTGTTCCTTAAGAAAAAAGAAGAATCCTATGATCGATATATTATCATCATCGTCTTTGTTTTTTTATTCGTATCCATGATGACCTATATGCAAAAAAGAGCTAACAATCGTGTTAGAGAAGCAAAAATACAGGCAGTTGAAGTTCATGAATCTAATTGGGCTTGGACACATGGCGTATCAGATACGTTAATAAAAATGTCAAAAATGAATGCTCTTGATGACTTTTGGGGTAAAGTGATAAAAGACTCAGTAGAAATAGAAGATTATTTAACTTTTTGGCCACATACATTAAATAGGCATGAGCAAAGTAAAATAAGACAAGAAATTATTAATGGATCTGCAAAGCATACCGTTTTTCCAAACGAAGAATATCAAAGAAAAAGTACAACATATCTAACTAATAGAGCATTGACTGTAGAGAACAACAAAATACCTAAAATAATTTTTGAGAAAATAACATTTTATAGAAATCATTACGAGATGACCTTTAATTATTCATTTGATGAAAAATATAAAGAGCAAAAAATATTAAATGTTGATTTTGGGCCGGTAAATATCATTGAGCCAAAGTATTACATATACTCAAGCGCTAATGACTCAATTTGGACCAAATTACCAAAATACCCCATCCTTCTGGATAATTTTATGGAAAATTGCGTCAGTTGTGGCGGAGGGATCGAAATGAACGAACTAAAGAAAGCAAAAAACACTAAATGTGTTTTTCGTTTTGCAGTCTCTTTGCCCTACCAAACTAAACTAGTTTATTTTAGAGGCGTTGGAAGCCCAATAGACGACGTGCCTTTAAATATAAAACCATACATAAATAAGTTAAAACAAGAGTGGATGGAAAAATTACCTTATAGACCATTAGAATGGAAAAAATGGAAACCAATTGTACTAAGTGAGTAGCTAAAACTATAAGACTACTCTATATTGATCTTTTTCCCATCCTCATTCCAGTAGTTCCAAACACCATCTTTAATACCATTCTTATAATCACCTGATTTTTCTGTTTGACCATTCTCGTACCAGGAGATATACAAACCATGTAATTTTCCGAATTGATAATTCATTTTCCATTTTCTTCCACCAGAACT
>JAYPIC010000028.1:0-946 GCA_038127595.1 bacterium
ATAGACACAATAGCAAAATTATTGAAAAGGCATGGCTACAGAAATGCAATTTTTGGAAAATGGCATTTAGGTCATAGGCAAGAATTTTTACCACTGCAAAATGGCTTTGATGAATATTCTGGTTTAATATGCTCTAATGATATGTGGCCAGTTGATTATGATGGAAATCCTATTTCTGGAACAAAAAAAAGTTATTACCCGCCTATGTCATTCTGGGAAGACAATGAACCATCAGAAGTAATCTCAACACTTAAAGATCAAGGTCAGTTAACTAAAAAAATAACTGAGAGGGCTGTAAACTTTATTGGTAAAAATAAAGACAACCCATTTTTCCTTTATATTCCACATCCCATGCCGCATCAGCCCATTGCAGCATCAGAAATGTTTTTGGGTAAAAGTGAACTAGGTTTATATGGAGATGTAATCATGGAAATTGACTGGTCTGTCGGAGAAATAATTAAATCTCTAAAACGACATAATATAGATGATAATACCTTGATTATATATGCAAGTGATAATGGGCCATGGCTAAACTACGGAGAGTGGGGCGGTTCTGCGGGGCCTCTTAGAGAAGGTAAAGGAACAATGTGGGAAGGTGGCGCAAGAGTTCCATGTATTATGCGTTGGCCTAAGACAATAAAACCTGGTCGAACAGTTGAAAACATCGCTTCTACAATTGATATATATCCAACAATTGCAGATATAGTAGGAGAAAAACAATTTAATCATAAAATAGACGGGGTTAGTCTTATGCCTCTTCTTCAAAATGCACCAGGCGCTAATCCAAGAAATACTCTATACTATTACTTAGCAGAAAACTTAATTGCGATAAGAAAAAATAATTACAAACTTGTTTTTCCTCATACGTATCGTTCTTATGAAAATGTTACTCCAGGTAAAAACCTGCATCCAGGTGCGTATTCAAAAGGGCGTTCCGGGTTAGAAC
>JAYPIC010000028.1:956-22389 GCA_038127595.1 bacterium
GGTTAGAACTTTATGATCTTAATACGGACATATCAGAATCAAAAGACGTCTCAAAACAATTCCCTGAGATCGTCAAAGAGCTAGAAAAAATAGCTGAGAAAGCAAGGCTTGCGCTTGGAGATAAGCTTACCAACAGAGTTGGTGCTGAATCTTACGAAACGCTATGTGGATCTAAACCACCTGCAATAGAATTCAGCCATTTTGGATTAGAAAGTAGTATAGAACTTGAAAACAAACCTCACAACAAGTACTCAGGTGAAAATATCAGTGCCTTAATTAATGGAATAGGTGGAAGTATAAATTACCGCGATCCATCATGGCAAGGTTTTGAAGGAAAGGATCTCATAGCAACTATAGATCTTGGTAAAGAACAAAACATAAACCATGTAAAGGTACGATTTCTTCAAGATCAAGTGGTTTGGATTTTTTTGCCTAAAATGGTTCAAATTGAACACTCTATTGATGGAATCAATTTTGAATTAGCATATGAATTTTATCCTGATAATAGTTTTAGCTATGATCAAGATATTTTCGAATACAGCGTCGCATTAAACAATATCAAATCTAGATATGTTCGTGTAAAAGGTTTAAATATTAATGAATGCCCAGAATTCCACCCTGGCGCTGGTGGGCCGTCTTGGGTTTTCGCAGATGAGATAATAATTAAATGAATTTCTTTTTTATTTTTGCAACTATAATTCTTATAACAATGCATGGAGTAGTTGGTTTAAGAATCATCCCGTTTTTGAATCTAAACAATAACGTCAAAATCATAACGTGGTGTGTTATTGCTGTGCTAGGTGCTTTACCTATCATCCCAATTATTTTGAGGTCAAAAGGCTATGAAGAAAAATTTGTAGACTGGTTTTCATGGGCGGGTTATATAAGTTTAGGATTTTTTGCTCTAACATTCCTTGCTGTAATTACAAAAGACCTTGTGTATTTAGCATTAGGATTAATTTCAAAATTCTCATCTGGATATTCACAAGAAACAATAGACCCACAAAGAAGAGAATTCATTCAAAAGCTATTGAGTATTGGAATCATTACAACTACTGGTGCCTCGACTCTTAAGGGTTTATATAATGCACGTAAAGGTCCTACAATAATGAGGGAAAATGTTGCTTTAAATAACCTTCATAAGGATATGAGCGGGCTTAAAATTGCTCAAATATCTGACCTTCATGTAGGGCCAACTATAAAAAAAGGATACGTTGAGAGTGTTGTAAGTGAAGTAAATGAACTAAATCCAGATATCATAGCCATTACTGGCGATATGGTCGATGGTTCAGTCAATTACCTTGCTCCGCATGTAGAACCCTTAAAAGACTTACACGCAAATATTGGGACATTTTTTGTAACAGGTAATCACGAATATTATTCTGGGGTTGACCGATGGCTAGAGAAAACAGATCAATTAGGATTTACAAATTTATTAGATAGTCATGAAATAATAAAAAAAGGATATGGTGAGATAACCTTAGGGGGAGTAACTGATTATAGAAGTAGTACAATAAAGTCTAGTCATAAGAGTGACGCAAAACTAGCATTCGATAACGCTCCAGAAAACATCCCTAAAATATTGTTAGCTCACCAACCGTGGAGTATTTATAATGCACACGAGGCAGGCGCAGACCTCCAATTATCAGGTCATACTCATGGCGGACAATTTTGGCCATTTGTATATCCTGTTCGGTGGGCAAACCCATACACAGCTGGATTACATGATCATGACGGTACTTTAATCTATGTGAATCGAGGAACTGGATATTGGGGACCACCTTTAAGGCTTGGCGTAGAATCAGAAATCACTTTAATTACTTTGGATACAAAAAAACAAAATAGTCTATCATCATAATTTCCTTTTGTAAATTACAAGCCCTTATGATGAAAAATTTTATAAAAAATTGTGCAGTTTTATTAATAATTGTCAATTTATTTTATGCCCAGCAACTATCAAAAAAAATGGGTAGCCATGTAAATGGTGAGCGTTATAAGGGTTCATACAAGAATGGGTTAAAAGATGGATTTGGTGAATGGATACATCCTGATGGGGACAATTATCGAGGAAAATTCAAAGCGGGAATAAAAAGAGGAAAAGGGGTTTATACTTTCGAAAATGGAGATAAATATAAAGGATATTTCAAAAGAGATAAAAAACATGGGCTGGGATCATATATCTATAGTAATGGTGAAATATTTAATGGCGAGTTTAAAAACAATATAAGAGATGGCAAGGGCTATGTTGTTTTTCGAGGCGATACAACTAAATCAGGAGTTTGGCTTGCTGACAAGTTCATAAAAAAAGAAAGACTTAAAAATGTAAAAAGGCATTTAGAAGCAACCTATCCAAAATATAAAAAAACAAAGACAAAACCAGAATTAGCTATTTTGTCTAGTAAACTATTCATAAACAATGGAAGCGACACTTTAGAAACAAATGATATGGCTGAGCTGATTATCGAGCTGGAAAATACAGGAGGAGGTAATGCTCAAGGAATTGAAATATTTCTAGAACTAAGTAATTATTCAGGTGGCTTAGATATAAGCGAAACAAAAATCATTCACAAGCTCATTCCTGGAGCTATTAAAAAGATAAAAACTGAAATTTCTGCAACTGATATGATGATATCAGAAAAGATTTCAATCTCAGCTTATATTACGGAACATTATGGAAATGACCTGTACGCTCCACAAATAATTTCTTTAAACACAAAATCATTGACGAGTCCTGATCTTGTTTTATCTGATATTAATATCAATGATCAAAATAACAAGAATGGTTTAATAGAGCCCGCTGAGGTCATCAAAGCGACAATGTATGTCAAAAATAACGGCCAGCAAGTTGCTAAAGACGTTAGCTTAGAAGTACTATTTGGAGATTTTGTTTTCAATACAGGAAAATCTAGTTTCAACCTTGGAAATATTAAAAAAGATCAGAAGAAAAAAGTTCAATTCTCTTTCTTTGCGATGAGTGAAGCTGAAAAAGAATTACCCATCAGTTTTGAAATCAAAGAATCAAGAAGTAAGTTTGATCAGATAGTCCCCTCTGGATTAGACCTGAATAGAAATAATAAAGTCCAAAATTAAACGATATCTTTTTCGTAATATCAAATCGATTTTACGATCTACATCAATAATCATATTCAACATTTGTTTAAAATTAGGAGCTCAATTATGAATACATATACAAAGGGATTTGTATCAGGTTTTTTTCTTTGTCTTTCAATTATAATACTAATTGGTGCAACCAAGCCCAATAACCCTCACGAACAAAAAGAAATAATAAAAAAACTAGAAAACATAGAGCAAAAAATTGACTTTAATTATAATGTTCTAAACAAACACTTAGTGAGAATAATGGCTTATGGAGTTAAAGTAAAAGAGGGTGAAATCGATAAAGTAAGAAATTCGGTCAACTGTAACTAATTTAATAATAATTAATAAAAGAGGGGAATATGGCAGATAAGCATAATCATCTATTAGAACTAGTCATGTTTGACATAGCATATGTTATATCAAATTGTGATTATGAATATTCATCAGATGAAAAAAAATATCTTAATGTGATTTTAGATAGATATAGCGACGATGATAAAGAACTTTTAAAACTTAGAACTCAGTTCTTAGATAGTATTTTAGAAAAAGGAATCGAAGAAGTAAAAAGCTTTGTAGTTAACCTTAGTAAATCTCTTAAAAGTAAAATAGATGATAATATGAAAGAAGCATACCTTGAACTATTTAAGGAAGTTATTATGTTAGATAAAAACGTACATGAAAATGAACGTATTTTGTATAGACTTTTATGCGAACAATGGGATCATAAAAGTGACATCTAGTTGTTAGCTAAATTTAATCACCCTTATTTTTAACATATTTTTCAAGCCACTGATCTTGCTCCCAGAGCATATGTAAAATACTTTCTTTAGCCCTGTAACCATGACTCTCTTTCGGGAGCATTACTAATCTAGCTGTAGCTCCCAGGCCTTTCAGTGCATTAAAGTACCTCTCAGACTGTAGGGGATATGTACCAGAATTATTATCTGAATCGCCATGAATTATAAGCATAGGTGTTTTCATTTTATCTGCATGCATAAATGGTGACATGTTATAGTAAACATCAGGAGCCTCCCAATAATTTCTTTCTTCGCTTTGAAAGCCAAATGGCGTCAAAGTTCTATTATATGCTCCGCTCCTAGCTATCCCAGCAGCAAAAAAATTTGAGTGAGATAATAAATTTGCCACCATAAATGCACCATAGCTATGGCCTCCAATAGCTATTTTATTTTTATCAATGTAACCAAAACTATTTATTTTTTCAATTGCAGCTTTTGCATTACTTAAAAGTTGATTTCTAAAATCATCATTTGGTTCATCTTGACCCTCCCCTACAATGGGAAAAGAAACATCATCTAAAATGGCATATCCCCTAGTAACCCAATAAACTGGAGATCCTGCATATAGATAAGTAAACTGATTCGGATTTTTTGTTGTTTGTGATGCACTTGATTTATCTTTGTATTCTCTTGGATAGGCCCACATTAAAAGCGGTAGTTTCTTCTTATTATTAAAATCATATCCCTCAGGCAAGTATAAAGTAGCAGAAAGCTCTAGCCCATCTTGCCTATTATACTTTATTACTTCTTTATGAACATTCTCAAGACTTTTGAATGGATTTGAAAAAAAGGTCATCTGATCAAGCTCCCCATTTAATTCTCTAAAATAATAATTAGGATACTCGCTTGGCGACTCAATTCGAACAAATAGCTGCTTACTTTCTGGTGAAAAATCTCTTATAGATTCTTTCTTATTTTGAATATTTGATTTATAGATTCTATTTTTTTTTAATGTGCTCACATTCAATTCATCTATAAATGGGAACTGACCTTTTGTGGTATATCCGTCTCCAATCAGGTAGGTCTTGTTGCCTCTTAATGATAATATATTTTCCCCGTACTCATTCCTCTCCTGAACAAAACTCCCTGGATCGTTGTATCTATCTTGATAGTTTCTATCTGATATAACAATCGATTCAGCATTGGGGTCTGAAGGATTAAAAAGATATGTTTTAAGATTACGATTGTTCCACCAATAATCAGAAGCTAGAGCTAAAGTATCATTACACCAATTAGATCTATAAAATCTATTTTTTGTTTTCAATAGTGATATTGGTTCTGATTTAAATGGAGCATCAAGTTGAAAAAGCTCATCTCTAAACTCGACATCTTTTTGAGGGTCTCCATTATCTAAAGCATTTACAAAACACATCGAAGCAGGTTTATCTGATCTCCATGAAAAATTTCTAGGGCCGCTTCTGACAGCCATACGTCCTTTAGGTAGCTCCTCAATTAGAGGAACCTCTGCTAAGACCTTTACCTCTACACCACTTAATGAGAATAAAGTATGATCTGATGGAAACCGATAATAAGGCACTAAATATGAAAAAGGCTTTTTTATAGTTGAGACTAAAATGAATTCACCATTTGGAGAAAAACTAATATTCCTATACATGTCTTTTTTCTTCCACCTTCTTTTACTGCCATTAATGGATACTTTATAAAGCTCTGACATTGAAAGTATTTCAAAATTATCCTCATCATTTTTACTTTTCAATAAATCTTGATATGTACGGTTCTGAGCTTTTGCCCCATCGTTTGTGGAAATTCTTGGACCAGTAGGTACTAGCTCTTCACTTAATTTTATACTTTCAATGTCTGAAGGAACAAACTTCACAAGCAAAGACCGACTATCTTTATACCAACTAAATACACTTCCTAAATTTGCATTAAGTCTTGGCCCTACGATTTTCTTTATTTTTGCTTTTTTTAGATCTAAAACCCATAGCTCAACCCCTTCTTTAGTAGTGTTTGTCATTGCTATCATATTTTGATCTGGAGACCATTTAATATTTGATATCTGTGGGTTTTTAGGAAGACCTTTAACGTTTATTATATTTGAATCTTCATCGCTAATTAATGATATTTTTAAATTGCTATAATAACTAATCCTACTCCCAATGTTCTTTTTTGGATTAATTCTTAAACCTGCAAGCCTGAGTTCCTTTTCAGATAATTGCTCAATAGTTTTATAATTATCTCGGTATAAATAAACCATATATTCTTTTTTTTCATCTATCAATACTCTTGGAGGCAAGGCGACATCAACTAGCTCAAGAATCTTCTCTGGAGGAGATTGATAGGATAAGTCTTCTTGTGCGTTTAAATAGAAAAAGAGTAAAATGAAAAAGATGAGGTTTTTATATCTCATTATGAAAGACTATTTAAAAATTTTAGGGAATAAAACAGGTGTGCTCTCTTTATATTTTTTATAATCTTCTTGACTACCCCAAGTCTCATCTGCATGCCTCTCTAGAATCGGAATACCGGAAACTTTTGTTAAGAGCCAAAATACAAATATTGGTGAAATAAGACTGAAATATTGATATCCTTGTAGTGCAGGAAAAGCAATAATAGTTATACCAAGCCACAATACTATCTCCCCAAAATAATTTGGATGCCTTGATAAAGACCAAAGACCTGAGTTAATAAAAGAGTCTGGGTTTTGAACTTTAAACTTTCTTTTTTGATAATCCGATATTGATTCAAATAAAAATCCAAAAATCCATAAAGCACACCCAATGTAAAAATATGCTCCGGGATCAATAATATTTCGAGAACATATCGCAGTTATACCTGATACAGATGTAAGAAAAACCCACATCCCTTGCATGGTCCATGTTCTTAAAAAAAGTGGGAAAGATGTTTTCCATTCTTTAAACCGTCTATCTTCCCTATCTTTCAATATTCTAAGAAAAAGGTAACTTCCCAGCCGCAATGCCCATATTAAGATAAATACCGTAATAGCGATGGATCTCAAATCAAATTCATTACCTAAAAACTGATTTTTATTATAGAAGGCTATCAATGCTACTGTTATAAATGTTAAGCTCCCTGTTAAATCATAAAATCGCTCTGTCGACCAATAATAGGACGGGATAAAAACTAACCATTGAATGATAAAAGTCACACCTATGCATAAAAATAGTACAGGGAAAGAACCTGAAATCAAACTCCCTTGAGCACTAGCTAAAGCGAACAAAATACATATACATGTGGAAATTATAATTGTTGCGTATGCTTGTAATGTCTCTTTCATGATATTTGACCGGGTTTAACTTTTTTTACCAGCAAGATCCAATAAAAAAGCATATTCTAAAGCAACTTCTTTATAAATCCTAAATCGCCCTGATTTACCACCATGCCCTGCATCCATATTCATATAAATATATAATTTGTTATCGCCCTGCCAATGATCTCTTAATTTGGCAACATATTTCAATGGCTCCCAATATTGCACTTGAGAATCAAAAAATCCTGATGTGACTAAAATATTAGGAAATGTTTTATCTTCAATTTGATCATATGGAGAATAAGACAACATATAATCATAGTATTCTTTTTCTCTGGGGTCACCCCATTCATCCCACTCATTAGATGTAAGAGGTATTGATGGATCTAGCATTGTGGTAACGACATCAACAAAAGGAACTGCTGAGATTGCGCCTTTCCAAAGATCTGGCTCCATATTAATTACTGCGCTGATCAAAAGGCCTCCAGCACTCCCTCCTGAACAAAATAATTGATCTGGACTGGTATACATTTCATTGACCAAGTGTTTACCAGCATCGATGAAATCATAAAAAGTATTTTTCTTTTTTAATAGCTTCCCATCCTCATATGACTTGCGACCGAATATTTGACTCCCTCTAACATTTGTTAAAGCATAAATGAAACCTCTATCTAATAAACTTAATCTAGTAGAGCTGAAATATGGGTCTGAAGTGGAACCGTATGAACCATATGAGTAGAGTAAAAGTGGCTGAGGCTTATTACCTCTCATATCTTTACGAAATACTAGATAAATTGGTATTTTTTCACCATCTCTCGCTGTAGCATATATAGTCTCTGCATCATATAAGCTTTTGTCGTACCCTTTGCCAATTACCTCCGTTTGCTTCAGAAGAGTCTTTTCTTTTGTTTCCATATTATAATCATAAACAGAAGAAGGTGTTAGCATTGAAGAATAGCCATATCGTAAAATATTGGTATCATATTCCTCATTTGTAGAGATATAAGCAGAATAAGTTTTTTCTTCAAAATCAATGTAACTATCAGCTCCAGAAGACATATTCTTTATTCTAATTGCTCGGAGTCCATCTTTCCTTTCACTTAAGACTAAATAATCCTTGAATATTTCTAGCCCTAAAAGGTGAACTTCATCACGATGAGGTATTACCTCCTCCCAATTTGATAACTCAGTTTTATTTACTTTTGTACGCATTAAACGGTTATTTGGAGAGTTTTTATTTGATATTATATAAAAATAATCCTCATAATGCTGTATATCGTATTCATGTTTTTTGCCCCGAGGCGAAAAATTTTTAAACTCACCATCTGGTTCATTGGCATTTAGAATATGATAATCACTAACTAGAGTACTACTGTTATATATGATAATATATTGCCCTGATTTAGACCTGTAAACTCCATTATAATAGGTTTCATCTTTCTCATGATATACTAATTGATCTTGGTCAGAATGAGTTCCAAGTTTATGCCTATATATTTTTTCTCCTAGAAGTGTGACTTTATTTTTAGAAGTGTAAAAAACAGTTTTATTATCATTAGCCCAAGCAACACCACCTGTAGTATTTGAAATTGTACGTTCTAAATTTTCTCCAGAAATTAAATTCTTAAAATGTACTTTATAAAATCTACGGCTTAAGGTATCTACACCGTATGCAAGCCACTTATTGTCAGGACTAATGGACATGCCACCTATGGCAAAGTAATCATGCCCCTCAGCTAAAACATTCACATCAAGAATGATCTCTTCATTATTATCTAAATTTTTATATTTTCTGCAATATATAGGGTATTCCTTTTTGTCTTCATATCTAACATAATAATAATACCCATTTTCTAAGTATGGTACAGACTGATCATCTTTTTTAATTCGTCCGACCATCTCATTATATAAAGTTTTTTGCAGCGGTTTTGTATGCTTTAAACTCTTATTTAGATATTCTGTTTCATCATCAATATAATTAATAACATCCTGGGTCTGTGAATCATATTTTTTTGCTGATTTTTGTTCATCTGTTAAGCGCATCCAATAATAATTATCAGTCCTAACATGGCCATGCGTTTTGATATCCTTAGGAATCTTTTTTACATCAGGGGGAATAGATTTATTTGAACATGAGGCCATGATTATGATTATCAGTGATATGTATAATTTAAATGTCTGCAAATGAGCAAATAAAAAAGCTCCGGAGGAGGGACTCGAACCCCCGACAAAGTGGTTAACAGCCACCTGCTCTACCAACTGAGCTACTCCGGAATATCAATTAATTATTTTTAAATATCAAAAAGAGAGGGAATTTAAATCGTTTTTTTTTGATTATGACATAAAACGTACATTTTTTTATATTTTTCTTTAATAAAAATTGCTATCTAAATATCATAATGAAAACTCAAATTTCGTAAAATACTGTTTGGCAAATCTGGTAGGTCAGATCTTGGAATTAAAAAGGTGGTCAAGCTACTAAGATCTTCAAAAACTCTATGTTTAGTCAAAGCTTTTTTTAGATACTGAGCTCCCACTGAACCTCCTGTACCTATTTTTTTACCAATCATCCTGGTTGCTAATAAATGATGTTTATACCTCCAAGTAGTTAAAAGCTCATCTAAATCAATCAATTTACTTAAAAGCCTGTAAGGATTATGAAGTATTGCTTGGTCACGATATAGTAATATTAATAATGCTGCATGAGTTGCTTTATAGGACAATCTGAATTGACCTTCATCAATCATTTTATTAAAGACAGACTCATTAAACAAAGAATTAAACATTTTCTCTGTAGCATTGTACTGATTAAAATAACTCTCTTTTTCAGAATCGCCTAAGACGTCATTTTCTTCAATTATTTTTTTATCATTCAAGATCATTTTTGATACAGCAGCTTTGTATTGTTCCCAAAAATTGTAATCTTCGGATGCTAAAAAAGGGGTCCTCTCTAACCATTTCTCAATAAGAGTAAATAAAGATTCTGATTTTTCTGATTCTAAAACTTTATTTAAATCATCTTGATGTACCTTCGTTTTATAATCTTTGCCACCATAAACATGCCGACTATCTTTGCGTAATCCAATTTTATTTTCAATTTGTCTAAATTGGCCACTCTGAAACCCTGAAGCAGGCGTAAGTAAATCTCTAAACTCTAAAAAATCCATGGGCGTCATGGTTTCTAAAATTTTAATCTGATCAATTAGTAATTGAATGATTTCATTAATTCTTTGAAGCCTGCTAACTGCTATCCCAACTTGTGACTCATCTATTACTTTTGCATGAAATACTTCAAAAATTGAATCTATTTCAAATAAAATCTGCTTAAACCATAACTCGTATACTTGATGAGTGATAATAAATAACATTTCGTCATGTGCTGTTTTACCTCTTTTTTCACTGATTAGTTTTTGAGCATTTAACAGCGCATCTAAATTCAGGTAATTACGATAATTAGGAGTGTTATTTTCCTTTTCCACGATTAAAGGACACGGCGACTTTTATTAAACTGAAAGTCAATTATAATATTTACATTTCCTTTTCAGCTTTAAGGGGAAGATTATCTATGAACATTCCAGAGTCTCTTTGAACTTCACTCATGTATACAACTCCATTTTCATCATGAGGGTCATCAAAGGTTGCATGTATAGACTTTAATCCTCCTAGCCACCATCGGCTATCTTGTATATATACTAGATCTCCTTTACTCGCATTGATAGTTTTCATATCATCTTTCGAAAATGAAACCATGTCTTTGCCTAGATCTTTCACTTTAAAATTGACTAATACAGGTTTCCCTGTAGCTTCATTGATGCTAGACCCTTTAAAAATTTTTTTGAGCTTATGAACATCAAAAACAGTTAGTCCTGTTAACTGTTTATCAGCATTTGGTTTTGTAAAAAAAGTTACAATAACACCGACTCCTGCACACACAAATAAATTATACAGTGCACCAATATAAGAATAACCTCTACCAGGCCTGAGTTCTATACCGTGAGAAAAAGGACTAATAAGTGATGGATACATTTGACCTAAAATCATTAAAAATGCACCAAGAATGAATGTTGCAATTACAGCAGTCGATGTAAATCTTTTCCAAAAAATACCTAAAAATACACCTACAACCAAAGGTGGTGTGAAAGTTGAATGAAACCAACCATGCGCTTCATATATAGATTCAAATGAATTAAAAAAGGGGACTAAGCATACCGCAATCACTTTTACAACAACTGATGCAAGCCTTGCTAATCTTAACTGTTCTTCATCTGAAGATTTATTTTTAGTTAAAGGTCGATAGATATCATTAATAATTACTGATGATGAAGCATTTACCAACGTATCCGAAGTAGACATTAAAGCAGCACACAGGGCAGCAATTATAAAACCAAAAACCCCAGGTGAGGTTATCAAATTTGCAACAGATACAAATACATCATTTGGTGCAAGGTCAATCGGAAGAGCTCCAGGGACAGAGTTTGATATTGCTTTACCTATCCATCCTGCATTAGAAACCACAATCGCTGATATTGGTAATATTACCAATACATTAAAAGCGGCTGCCTTCCTGCCCTCATTAACACTTCTAGCAGCCATGAATCTCATTATAAGTCCCTGATTTAAAAACAAAAATCCAATTGAACCTGCAATACCATCTTGCCAAAATATTCCAACAAAATTAAAATCTGGAGGCGAATTAAAATTAGCTAAAGGTAGTTTTTCAGCAGGTGTTAGATTATCCCACAAGGCTTTAAGACCTGAAGCATATGAAGTATTCTCAACTAAAAAATTCAATCCAAGGGTAAATAAAAGTAGTCCAGCAAAAATCAATATAAAACCTTGAATTAAGTCAGTAAAAATGACTGATGTTTGACCCCCAAAATGCATATATATAGTAGTTGCAATAGCAATCAGTACCACCGTTAACATAAGAGGTATTCCATATATTTTATATAAGGCAGTAGCTAAAGTAAGAAACTGAATTGCGATGTATCCTATCATATACATTAAGATCATAAATGTAGCAATGTACCTTGCTTCTCTGCTGAACCTTTTCTCAAAATATTCTGGAATTGAACCCAGTTTCATGTAATATATTATCGGAAGCCAGCCAAATAGAAACAAGGGCATAAAAAACCAATCGTTCATATATGTCATTGTAGACGAAAAGCCATACTGGTATGCTTTAGTTGAATATTTAACAAAACTATGCGAACCAATGCCAGTGGCCACAATTGAAATTGTGATTAACCACCAAGCAAACCTTCTCCCGCCAAAGAAATAATCTGATGTTGTTTTACTATACTTACCAAAATAAGCACCAAATCCCATCACAACTGCGAAGTAGGCAAGTATAACTATTCTATCAAGATTTGTTCCTAAAATATTCTCCATTAACTACTCCCAATTGCCAGATAAATAAAAAAAGCATGAATGAAAGCATAAAAGAAATATCCATAAAATAATACCCATATCCATTTTTTATGGGTTTCATAAGATGCTCTTAAAGCACCGGTTTTATAAATCAGAAAAGTACCAAGCAAAAATGCAATACCCCCTACACCGTACAAATAAAAAAATGGCAACCAAGTTTGATAAAAGTTCATGATGAAAGTTCCAAATTATTAAAGGAAAGTTTTAAATCAGAATATGTGTCAGCCAAGCCCTGAACATGGACCTTCGTATTGCCAACTACTGGCATAAAATTAGTATCCCCTCTCCACCTTGGAATGATATGATAATGTAAATGCTCAGCTATACCAGCACCTGCTGAAGCACCTATATTAGCACCAAAATTAAATCCCTCAGCATTTAATTTTTCCCTTATAATCTTCATAGATTGAGAAGATACCTTCATTATTTCAAGCAAAACTTCCTCACCTAATTCTTCAGGTTTATCAACAATTTCATTAGGAATAACTAATAAATGCCCATTGTTATATGGATAAAGATTCATGCAAACAAAAGAATGCTTTCCTCGAAAAAGAATCATATTCTCTTCATCTTCACCACTTTCTAACTTTTTAGAGAATGTATTGCTCGAGTCCTTTTTGGGGGCTCGCACATATTCCATACGCCATGGCGCCCACATATTATCCAAAACAATGCCTTTTTAATTTTATATAATTCATTATCAATAAGTCTCTAAAAAGTTTAACTAAATATATGTAATAGTACTAATTAAAGTTCTAACCTAGTTGCGTCATTAATGTATTTACGTAGAGCAGGGACAATGTAAAAACCCTCTAGGTCGTAATCTTTAAAACAACTTGCAAGAGTATTTAATCGCTGTTCTATTGGTTTCATATTGTTAATTACAATAACTTTTTTTTCATTAACGATACAACTACCCCCAGAAAAGTCACCTTTCCCTTTCATGATTTTTACATCTAATTTTTCAGCTAGAGAATGGAATTCTTCTAATAGTTCTTTATTTTTCAATTATAGCAAATCCTTAAAATTTTTTTTATCAATCCAACTAACCAGGTCTTTAACTTTTTCAACTTTATCTCTTGGTACAACTAACGTAGCATCGTTTGTGTTCACAACAACAATATTATCTAAACCGATGACCGCTGTGAACTTTTCATTAGACTGAATAAAATTATTCTCCCCATCCAAAACTGTCCCTAATCCTCTAATTACGTTGTCATTTTCTTTTTTAGAAAATATCTCATATAAAGCATCCCATGAGCCAAGGTCGTTCCACTCAAATTGAGCAGGAATGACAAATATATTATCTGCTTTTTCCATTAAGCCGTAATCAATACTCTCTGGCAGAATAGTTTCCCAAATATCATCAAAAGAATCTGAATTTTCAATTCGTTGTCCTATATCTTTCATCGCCTCATGTAATTCAGGCATATATTTTTTTAAGGAGGATAAAAGGCTATTTGTTCTCCAAACAAAAATACCCGCGTTCCACAAAAAATCTCCGCTTTTAATAAACCTTTTTGCTAATGTTACATGAGGCTTTTCAGCAAAAGTTTTTACATGGTATCCATCTTTATTTTTCGTCCCTGGCTCATACTGTATGTATCCATATGCAGTGCTTGGATAATTTGGCTTTATACCTATTGTAACTAGGTTTTCTTCTTTTTTAACTAAACTAAAAGCATCATTTAATGATTTTTCAAAATGATTGTGACCTACAATTAGATGATCAGCTGGGAAAACGCCCATAATAGCATTTTTATTTTTCATGTAAATCTTTTGCGCAACCAAAGCAATAGCTGGAGCGGTATTTTTCGGACTGGGCTCTACAATTATATTTTCACTTTTTATATGTTTAATTGTTTTTAGTATAGCATCATAAAGTTCTTTTTTAGTAATAATATATATTTCTGACGTCGATTTTAACTTTCTTAATCGATCAATGGTTATTTGAAGCATTGTCTTATCGCCAACTATTTTTAACAATTGCTTGGGATTATCTTTTCTACTCAATGGCCAAAATCGAGTCCCACTACCACCAGCTAAGATTACACAATGCATCTAAAAACTATTGAGTTTAATATTTGTTATTTCCATATCCCAATTACTCCTTATCGATATCGTGTCAGGAATGATTTCAAACCATTCTGAAGATTGATAAGGACTAAGACTGCCATGAGAATAATAATCATTTTCATCTCTATCATTGTAAAACATCAGAGAATAGATCCCTTCTGGTATTTTATTAATTTTAAAAGACGAATTAGAATTTACAAATACATCTAGGAAATATTGTTCTTTTTCTAGAGAGGATAACCTCGCAACCAAAGGCTCATTATGCTTTTCAATTAAATTACCCGTGAGACTGCCAAACTTTCTAAATGGTGAAGTTTTGATGTTTAAAATCAAAAGTGAATCTTTAATGCCACGAGAATTTGCCATTTTCAACTTATCTCTCATAACAAACAGATTATAATCAGTATTTGGGATCCAATTTGTCTTTGGAATGACTCGATAGTGCATAGGGCTTAAGCTTTCTAGATTAAAATCAATAATAACAGAATCTTTTTTTAATGTTAAAGCGCTATCCATAATAACATTGTACAGCACTTTAGAAAATGAAAAATCAAAAGGTCTTATTTTGTCCTCTTCAATTTCTAAATTATTCACTTTTTCAATATCATTAATATTTAGATACGAAGTATCAATATCAGATTTTGTCTTTGCTGAAATCAAAGCAGAATCAATAATTGAGTATTCAGCGTTATCTCTAGGAACTACGTTGATTACTGTGTTTAAACCTGGCTTAAGTGAATCCTTAACGAAAAAGTGCAAAGTGTTTTTTTCAATATTATCAACAAATAAGTCAGGTAGAATTCTTTCTTCACCACTAGTAATCTCAATGGTTACATAGTCTAACTTTTCACTTATCGGTGCGTCAAAATTTATTTCCCCTCGCCTACTATTTATCCATTTCCCATTAACGACCCTGATATATTTAGACACTCTAGGGATTAAGATGTTTACATCTTTTTTAAATGTACTCGCTGAATCTATTTTAATGACATCAGTAGACGAAATCCCATAAATTGAATAGTTTGGCTCTAAGCGCTCATTCAATTTGGACCTATTTAATCCAAGAATCTTATAACTACCATTTGATAAATAGTTAAATGAAAAATGCCCATCCTCACTTGCATCTATAGTGTAATCAGGCTGGCGAAGAAAAAACTCTTCCGAATCTAATGAGTCTCTTATTTTCCATAACAAAGCAGATGTTTCCTCTTTAGAAAACAACTTACCATTAATTTTAGATTTGTCAATTGTATTCCCCGTTGAAAATGCAAGTTGAATGCCTTCAGAAAGCGAAACTCCATTTTCATCTTTTAAATTTCTATTTATTGATAATATATACGTCTGATCAATTAATAAACTATCTGGAAGTTTTACAACTAATTCTTTACCCTTATACTTTAGCTGTATAGGGTCATCAGTTTTTGGCAGAAGAGATATAGCATCAGAAATTGATCTTTCTAAAATGTATTCAGAAAAAAATAATTGTACTATACTTTGATCAAAGTTTGTAGCCCCTGTTGCAGGAATAGAATACAATAAGATTGGTGGAGTATCATCTTTTGGGCCTCCGGATGGAGCTTGAATAGCAGCGCAAGAGAAAGCATTAAATAAATAATGAAAACATAAGAATAAAAGAAAAATCGTTTTGCTATTAAATAACTTCATTAATATTGGGATATCATAATTTAAAGGTGTCTGACTTTAAGTCTAAAGTATTCTAATATGCCATTAGTACCATCTTATATAAAAAAACTAGAACGATATAAACCTGGTAAGTCTTCTTTTAACGTCGATATTAAAAATGGCCCATCATCACTCATTAAACTATCTTCAAATGAAAATCCATTTGGACCGAGTCCTCTTGCGCTAAACGCAATTGAAGAGGCGAACCATAACCTGCATAGATACCCAGATGCTACAGGTTATGAGCTAAGAAAAAAACTAGCTGATAAATTCCAGGTTAAAGTTGCAAATGTTACCATAGGATCGGGCTCTGAGGGTATTATGTCAAGTATAATGCGAACATTTTTATTAGCTGATGATGAAATCATAAGCGCAGAGGGTTCATTCATTGGTTTTCGTGTACTAGCAAACGCCTCAGGTAGAAAAGTTCATTGGGTGCCAATGGAAGAAGGAAAATATAACCTAAAAAAAATGGCTGAAAAAATAACAGAGTATACAAAGATAATCTATATTGCAAATCCTGATAACCCAATGGGTACTTATATTACTAAATCTGATTTTGATACTTTTTATAAACATGTTCCGAAAAGAACACTTATAATATTAGATGAGGCGTACTATGAGTATGCTAACTATCAAGACGACTACCCTGATTCAATGTTCTACCGATATGACAATGTAATCACGCTAAGGACTTTCTCAAAGGCATATGGACTTGGAGGGATTCGTCTGGGTTATGGATTTGCTCATGAATACCTTATAGAGAATTTAAATAAAGTCAAACCTCCTTTTGAACCGTCTTCGCTAGCACAGGCTGCGGGTCTTGCAGCTCTAAATGATATTGAATTTTTAAATAAAACAATTAACGAGAATCGCAATGGAATGAAATTATTATCAAAGGAATTTAAGAAAATGGATATCAATTTCATTCCAAGCTACACAAATTTTATTACTACGATTTGGGAAAGTGCTGAAAAAGCTGAAAGTATTGTTGATGAGCTTTTGAAAAAAGGAATCATTGTAAGAAAGCTATCTTCATTTGGTTGGCAAAACTGTATTAGAATTACGATAGGGACTAAGAAAGAAAACACTAGTTTAATTAAAGCTTTAAGCTCAATTATGGATTGCTTTAAAAATGAATAAATACAATATAAAAGCATTTGATCACTGCGAGCTTTATGTTGGAAATGCAAAGCAAGCAGCATATTATTACAAGAACGCGTTAGGATTTACGCCCATTGCTCACTGTGGCCTAGAAACAGGCAATCGGCAAAAGGTCAGTTATGTAATGGAGCAGAATCAAGTTAGATTCCTGCTCACCTCACCAATGGTATCCAATACTGATATTGGTAGACATCTAGATAAACATGGAGACGGTGTAAAAGATATTTCTCTTACCGTTGATAATGCTGAAGAAGCTTGGAAAGAAACAATAAAAAATGGTGCAGAAAGTGTATCAAAACCAAAGTTAATGCAAGACAGCCATGGCGAAGTAATTGTAGCAACAATTAAAACCTATGGAGATACAACTCATACATTTGTTGAGAGAAATAACTATAAAGGGCCATTTTTACCTGGATATGAAGAAATAGACATATTGGAAAATACTTCATATTCCGGGATAACACACATCGACCATATTGTAGGGAATCAGTCTGAAGGTGAAATGAAAGTTGTTTGTGAGTTTTATGAAAAAATATTTGGTTGGCATCGTTTCTGGTCAGTTGATGATAAAGATATTTCTACTAAGTACAGTTCCTTAAAATCAGTAGTCATGGCAAATAAAAATGAAAAAATAAAGATGCCAATTAATGAACCCGCTAATGGGTTGAAGAAATCTCAAATTCAGGAATATATTGATTTTTATGGCGGGCCTGGTGTCCAACATATAGCTATGTCTACAAAAAACATTATTGATACTGTAAAAAAATTAAAATCAAATGGAGTAGAATTTTTACCTACCCCGAAATCTTATTATACTAATCTCAAGCAAAGAGTTGGTGATATAAGCGAAGACCTGAACGAGATATCTAAACTAGGCATTCTGATCGATAGTGATGAAAAAGGATATATGTTACAAATTTTTACAAAACCAATCCAAGATCGCCCAACATTATTTTTCGAAATAATACAAAGAAAAGGGTCCAATAGTTTTGGTAAAGGAAATTTTAAAGCATTGTTTGAATCCATTGAAAGAGAGCAAATTCAAAGAGGAAATTTGTAAAGCATGAAATTTTTAACCTATAAAGAACATAATAATCCAAGCCAAATATTTGGTTTTAAGTACAAGAATGAATTAATTGATATCAATAAATCAGCAGTGTATTTCATCGATAAATATTCTGATGATAGGTTTGTATCCATACCCAAAACACTAAAGGAAGCCCTTGTGAACTGGGATAGAAATTTTTTATTATTGAAAGAACTAGAAACAAAAATATCTCAAGAAGATACAAGTTCATTTTCTATCAAAGAAAAAGATGCTTTAATTCTACCTCCTGTACCAGACCCTCCATCATTCAGAGACTTTTATGCTTTTGAGCAACATGTTCGCGCCGCAAGAAAACTTAGAGGTTTAGAAATGAATCCAGATTGGTACAAAATCGCTATTTTTTATTTTTCAAATCCGAACTGTTGTTATGGCCACAAAGAAGAAATTCCTTATCCCAAAAATACCACAGAGCTAGACTTCGAATTAGAATTCGCTATTATAATTGGTAATGGTGGAAGCGATATAGAAGCATCTGATGCAAATAAGGTTATAGCAGGTTATACGATACTAAACGATTGGTCTTCAAGAAATTTACAAAGAGAAGAGATGCCTATGAGCCTTGGCCCTGCAAAAGGAAAAGATTTTGCATCCTCTTTTGGACCATATATGGTTACGCCAGACGAGCTTGAAAATGACTGGGATGATCACGGTAAGTTAAACCTAAGAATGACATGCCATGTAAATGGGAACCTTATTTCAGATGGTAATACGAATGATCTCTACCATTCATTTGGAGATATGATCGAACGTGCTAGTATGAACACAAAATTAGTTCCAGGCGAATACATTGGGTCAGGCACTGTGGGAACCGGTTGCATACTTGAACTTAGGCCAGAGAATACTGGTGGGTGGATAAAAAAAGGAGATTCTGTACGATTAGAAATAGAAAAATTAGGCGCTTTAGAAAATAGAATTATATAATTAGTTATGCCATTTTATCAAAAAAAAGGAACTATCCCACAAAAAAGACATACACAATTCAAAAATAGCAATGGCGAGCTATATTGGGAGGAATTAATAAGCAGAAATGGGTTCAGCCATATGTACTCAAATATATATCATTCCAACCCGCCAACCGCAATTAGAGCATTAGGCCGAAAAACTAAATTCAAAGTAACCACATATGATAAAACAAATAAGCATTATCATTTGAGAACATCAAAGATAAAAAGTAAAGGAGATGCTTTATCATCAAGAAGAATGCTCTTTTCAAATGAAGATGTATGTGTATATAAGTCTCATATAAACCAAAATATGAAAACTTTATTTAAAAACGCTTATGCAGATGAGCTACTTTTTGTAAGCTCAGGTAAAGGAATTTTAGAAACAAATTTTGGAAACCTGAATATCACATATGGCGACTATATTGTTATTCCGAGAGGAGTAATTTGGAAAATAGATATTGAGTCTGAAATGAAAATTTTAGTCATTGAAGCTAGCGGTCCAATTGAGACTCCTGAAAGATATAGAAATAAATTTGGACAACTATTAGAACATTCTCCATTTTCAGAGCGAGACATTATTACCCCTAATTTTCAGAAAGCCATTCAAAAGTCATCGCCTAAAATTAAAATAAAATATAAAGATGTTGTCCAATCTTATGAATATGAACATCACCCTTTTGACCTTGTTGGCTGGGATGGATACTACTACCCATGGAAATTTAACATAAAAGATTTTATGCCAATTACAGGAAAAATTCATCAGCCCCCTCCTGTACATCAAACATTTCAATCTAAAGGTTTTGTAGTTTGTTCGTTCGTTCCAAGGCTTTTTGATTACCACGAAAAATCAATACCAGCACCATATGCTCATAGTAATGTGGATTCTGAAGAAATAATTTATTATGTTGAAGGAGAGTTTATGAGTAGAGAAGGCATCGAGCCTGAATCAATAACTTACCATCCAATGGGATTAACCCATGGTCCTCAGCCGGGTAAAATTGAAAAATCAATTGGAGAAAAAAAAACAGAAGAGTTTGCTGTAATGATCGACACGTTTAATCCACTGGAACTAACAGAAAATTCAAAGAAGATTGAAGATGAAAACTATGTTTTCTCTTGGAAAAGATAAAATGATCTATGACCCAGAAAAACTAACGTTCCAGCAAACTCATAAATTAATGATTGGCTCTATAATACCACGGCCGATTGCATTTGTTGCAACAACTAGTAATGAAAAAATAAACAATATTGCTCCTTTCTCGTATTTTAACGGTGTTTGCTCTAACCCGCCAACAATTATGTTTGCGCCAGCTAGGAGGGGTTGGGATGGAAAAGAAAAAGATACTCTCGTAAACATTCGAGACACAAAAGAATTCACAATAAATATCGTCTCAGAATCATTCGCACAACAGATGGTCGAATGTTCTACTGATTATGATAGCAAAGTAGATGAATTTGATATTTCCGGACTAAATATTGCTAAATCAAAAAAAATATTACCTCCTAGGTTAAAAGAAGCTAAAATAAGTTTCGAGTGTAAACTAAATCAAATTGTCGAAATTGGAGATGGTAAAGCAGGTAGTGGGTTTGTTGTGATTGGAAGTATAGTTTTATTTCATATTAATGATGAAATCATCACAAACGAAAAAATAGATATCCAAAAACTCAATCCCATTGGTAGACTTGCAGGAGATTGGTATACTAAGCCAACAAATAATTTTAAAATGTCGAGAAAAATTAAACCCACCAAATAACCTCATTATAAATTATAATTACCTAATTATTTTAAAATTACATACACCTTAACAATGCAGCCTGACAGCCCTATATATAAAGCACAGACCGTTGGCAATATTGAACCAATAGAATACATGATACCCTACCCAAGCACACAAGCTAT
>JAYPIC010000029.1:0-5184 GCA_038127595.1 bacterium
TAGAGTGCCAATCTTCATTCCAGACTAAACTGCCCTTGTTCAAAATATGACCTTGATGCTTAATAAAATCATAAGATATATTTTCTATACTTTGAGAAAATATGATACTAGCTGAAAAAGTCAGAATATTTCTTAACATATAGATTAAATATATATAAAATAAAATTATAACATTAATTAGAATTATTAATTCAAGGTTAACAAAATGACTAGTCAAAAACTTTCGATATCAAATATTTCTTACAAAAATGATGAAAGCGTAAGGGTACTGACTGCGGTGCTTTCAAAATGGTTCAGCAACCCTAAAACACTTCACTTTACATCGCCTATGTTAAAATATCCATTCAACATTAATCAATGGATATCAACGTTCTATAAAGAGGACAATATAGAAACTTACATTTTAAAAGATGAAAATTGGATTATTGGTCATTTAAGCGTAAAAATAGATGAAAATAAAAATTTAGCTCATCTTTTTCACCTTTTTATTGATAATAAAAATAGACGAAAAGGATATGCTAAAAAACTAATTAGATATATAGAAAAACATATAATAGCTGGTAACGATAATATTAGAGCAATAACCCTGAATTGTATAAAAAAAAATATCCCAGCTATTACCTTATATCAATCAATAGGTTTTCAGAAACTAAAAGAAAAAAAATGGCTTAAAATGATTAAATACATTGAAAGATGATGAAATATGTAAAAACTATTTTTTTATTGGTTTTACAAATAATTGATGAACGTGTCTAACTAATTTGTAGCCATGTTCTTTTACGATCTGGTCTTGAAGTTCCTCAAGTTTTTCGTTGTAAAACTCAATAATCTTACCAGTTTCTAAACATATTATGTGGTCATGATGCTCATCATCAGCTTTATGCTCATATAATGCTCTACCATCACCAAGCTCCATTTTACGAACCAGATTATTTTTTACTAGAACATCAATAGTACGATAAACAGTCGCTCTGGAAACATTTAACTTATTTTTTTTCTTAATAATTAGATAAATCTCCTCAGCATCTCGGTGGTCTGTTGAACTTCTTATTTCGTCCCAAATAATTTGCCTTTGCTGAGTGTAGCGAAGACCTTCATTTTTTAAAACATTTTTAAGGATGTCTATTTGATTCATATAATTTCTTATTATTGTATTTTAATTACAATAATATCAAAATTTACAGTGTTTTTAAAAAAATTAGGTTTATAATTTTTTTAAATTTGCGAATTTTACAATTAGTTTTTTTCTAGTTCCATCGTTAAATACCACACCAACTCTTTGGTTCTCCCCAGTGCCACTAAGAGCCATAATTTTACCAGCACCAAAAATAGAATGCTCAACATTATCACCAACTTGAAAATCATCAAAATCCGTAACGGTTCTAACCATCTGCGTGAGACCATCTTTTTTCTTTTTCCCTGCTATAAATTTTCTAGTTACAGCAGAACTAAAACTTATTCTGTCAAGCGATTCTTCTGGTATTTCATTAATAAATCTACTAGGCAAGCCATTGACAGTTTCTGCACCCATTCTTCTCCTATTAGTAGCATAAAGTAAATATACTTTCTGTTCTGCTCTAGTCAAGGCAACATAAAACAGTCTACGCTCTTCCTCTAGCTCACTTTTATCATCTAATGATCTAAACAAAGGGAAAAGACCTTCATCCATGCCAGCTATGAAAACAACTGGAAATTCTAAACCTTTTGATGAATGAATTGTCATTAGAGTTACTCTGTTATCAGAATCATTCCAATGATCTATATCTGTTTGAAGAGACACATCTTCTAAAAATGTGCTAAGCCCCGCCTTTGGATTTCTTATCGAAAATTCCTCAATACTAGTTAAAAGCTCTGCAACGTTATCAAAACGGTCCTTAGCATCTGGTTCTTTTGATTCCTTAAAATGAGATAAGACCCCAATTTCTTCAACTAGACTTCTTGCAAGCTCACTAGCACTTAGTTTTTCTCTTAAGTCGTGATATTTAATTATTACATTATAAAACTTAAAAAGAGCGTCTGCTTGTTTGCCCCTAATATCCATTTTATTAGGATTTTTAAGAACATCAATGAATTCAATTTTATCTTTTTCTGATTGCTGAACGCATTTATCAATAGTCTTTGCACCAATACCTCTAGCGGGAAAATTAATTATTCTTCTTAAAGATATTGTATCTTTAAGATTTACAATAAGCCTAAGGTAGGCTAAAACATTCTTAACTTCTTTCCTTTCATAAAACCGTACACTGCCAATAATATTATATGGTATACCTTGCCTTATAAAACTTTCCTCAAGAGCACGAGATTGAGCATTAGTTCTGTATAAAACTGAAAATTTATTGAAGGTTCTTTTGTTTAATTTTATTTCTTTTTCAATAGATGAAACAATTGCACTAGCTTCTTCTTGCTCATCAATAGTTTCAATTAAACCTAGAGTTTCTCCAGATCCATTTGCTGCTACTAAATTCTTATTCGCACGCTTGTCGTTATTCATAACAACAGCAGTTGCAGCATTTAAAATCTCTTGAGTGGATCTGTAGTTCTTTTCAAGAGTGAATACTCTGCAAGATGAGAATGTCTTTTCAAAATCTAATATATTAGAAACATCTGCTCCTCTCCATCCATAAATAGATTGATCATCATCACCAACGACACAAATGTTTTCATGCGCTTTTGCAAGATTAGTTAAGAATTGAAACTGAGCACGATTAGTATCTTGATATTCATCAACTAAAATATATTTCCACCTTTTTTGATACTTTTTTAAAACAGCAGGTTTCTTTTCAAAAATATCTAAAGGGAATGTTAATAAATCATCAAAATCAAGTGCATCATTTAATTTTAGATTTTTTTGATATTCCATATAAATTTTAGAAACAGTTTTCTCAAGAATGGTTCTGGCCTTTCTATCTACCATAGCTGGATTCATCATTTTATTCTTGAAAAGACTAATTTGATTTCTTAATTGATTCGGAGTGATCAGTGTTTTTGATATTTCAAATTCTTCAAAAAGCACTTTAATTAAATCTAACTGGTCTTTCACATCATAAATTGCAAAATGCTTACTAAACCCTAAAACTTCAATGTCCTCCCTCAATATTCTTGCGCAAATCGAATGAAATGTGCCCATCGATAAATCTAGCTCATTGGTCTTCAAGAGCTTCATCACTCTTTCTTTCATCTCTTTAGCTGCTTTATTAGTAAAAGTAACTGCTAAAATTTCTTCAGGTTTAAAAAGACCCTCATTAACTAAATAGTAAAGTTTATGAGTTAAAACCCTAGTTTTACCACTTCCTGCACCAGCAAATATCAATACAGGTCCATCTATAGCTTCAACGGCAGCTTTTTGAGTTTTATTTAACGATTTTAAGCTCATGAACCAGCCCTCTCTCTTCTTACTTTTTTCCTTACGCGCTGAAACGCTCTTTTTGCGCGCTCATGTTCTTTTTCATTTTTTGAAAAAGTATGGTAACCATCTCCTTTAGCAACAAAATAAAGATAGTCATTATTTTGAGGACTTAAGGCTGCAATTAAAGATTGTCTTCCTGGAGAATTTATTGGACCTGGTGGCAGGCCTTGGTACATATAAGTGTTGTATGGTGATTTAATTCTAAGATCTCTATTCAAAAGTCTTCTCGGACCATCATCAATTATGTACTGGACTGTAGGGTCAGCTTGCAACTTCATACCAATTTTTAGACGATTATGATATACAGCTGAAATAATTGACCTTTCAGAATCATAGATTGCTTCTCCCTCAATGATTGATGCTAAGGTAATAATCTCATAAGATGTAAAACCTAAGCTATCAGCCTTCGAGATGTTTGCATCATTCCAAAATCTTTTATGCTCTTTGACTAATCTCTTTATAACGGATATTTCATCGACACCTTCAAAAAAATAATATGTCTCAGGAAATAAATAGCCCTCCAAAGTGTTTGAATTTATCTGTAGCTCTTTAATGAGTTTTTCATCACTAAATAATTTTAGCACTTCAGAATAATTAAAATTTAATTCCTTAGATAGATGACTTGCGACTTGGTTCATATTCCAGCCTTCAAGGAAGGTTATCTTTTTTCTATCAGGAGAGCCAAATACAATATTCTTAATAACATCATTATTGGTATGAACATTAGATAATCTAAATGTACCTGCCTGCATGGATTTTTCTAATCCTTTTATTTTTGTAAGAAATTCAAATACCCATTTATTTGTTACTAATCCTCTTTTATTAAGCTTATCAGAAATATTTGATAATGTAGTACCATGATCAATTCTAACTTTTTTCATGGATTCAATATTAGTTTGTGGCCAATAATTCACTGTCAAATAAAAAGTAAGACTGATTACGAAAAGGTAAACAGCAAGATAGGGTGCAATTAATTTTGGACTTCTTTCAACACTCATTTAAAGGGGTGAAATTTATACAATCTATAATGTGAGTGTCAATTTGGTTTATTTAAAATAAAAATAAAAATGACTTTTGTTGCAAATTCATGAACTGTAATTTTGCCCGTATGAGTAATTTATTTCACAACAATAAAGACAGTTCTGGCAATATTTTTGATGGTTGGTCTTATGACAAAGAAAACTATATTCTTTTTGGTGTTGGTATAATTACTATAATTTTGGGTTATATAATAATGGCTACAGGAGACACCTATAGTTTTCAAAGTCTATCACTTGCGCCGGTTCTGTTATTTATTGGTTATATCATCCTAATACCAGTTGCTCTTTTATATAAAAAGAAAAAATAGATTTAGATTTTTGGGATCGTAGTTCAGTTGGTTAGAACGCCGGCCTGTCAAGCCGGAGGTCGCGAGTTCAAGTCTCGTCGGTCCCGCTAGAAGAGAAATACCATAACTCTCTCATTAAAACCCTCGTTTAACTACGGGGGTTTTTTGTTTCATTTATAATCATTCATTATCATTCATTATCGGATTGGGGACACAAAAATGGGGGACACACTTTTCAATCTAGGATTTCCAACCGAAAAGGGGTGGCATACCCCGTTTGATAGGGGGGTAGGTATGTGTGTATAAGACGCTCACACATTGTACGATAATTTTTTGTAGATTAAGTTTAAAACTTTAAGGAGTCATTTATGAAATCATATTTAAAAGGTCTAATTACTAGTGGGGTTCTTTTCATTACTTTTATGGTGCTAACGGGACAAAAACACGGACA
>JAYPIC010000029.1:5194-22278 GCA_038127595.1 bacterium
CATCATGATAATCATAAACATCATGACAATGATGGACACCACAATATTGATGATATTATGCATAAGTTAGAAGATTTAGAATCTAAACTAGAAGCTATTGAAAATGGTGGAGTGTTTTGTTATAATATTGATTGATGCTGATTATTATAAAAGCTGATGCAATCAATAGCAAAACACAACTAAAAAAAGAAAGATTACATAAAGAACTATTCTTTGTGCTATTTTCTCCAAAACGTTCCAAAAAACACTAAATGCACTGGTAATACACTGGCCAGTTCATCCTTTATAATATCTTTGTAGATTTAGTAAATATGAAAAAAATTATACTCCTTATTATATTTCAAAGTATTTCTTTTTGCCAAGAATTTCAAGTAGGAGACATTGTCAGTGACCTCGAGGGTATTTTATGCGGAAATGGCAAAGGAGTGTGGCATTATCCCAAGGATATTGGAAAGGTATTATTTATATCTTCTTTTGCTACATGGTGAAAACCCTGTCAGTCAGAGGCTCAGACTGTAGAAAAAATATTTCAAAAATTTAAGTCAGATGATGTAGTGGTAATCGCAGCGGGGATGGATTGGAATAGCCCTTATAGTTGTAAAGATTGGGTAAAAAAATTTATGCTAACTTTTCCAGTCATAGATGATACAAAAGGGCGGTCCGTCTATAATCATTTTGGAGATGGCATAGTTCCATTTAATATTGTGATAAATAGATATGGACAATTGGTATATTCAAAATCAGGTTTTAACAAAGATGAAATCATTAAAATCATAGAGGAAAGTTTAGATTCATCAAATGTAAAGAGTGGTTTTAATTTCCCCAAAATTTTAAAAAATGCTCCACAAACTAGATATGAACTATTAAGGTCAAACAAAGGGTTTGATAAATAGTTTTAGAAGAGAGAAGTAGGGCTTTGGTTTTCCTGGTCTCTATTTGTTTGAATACCTTAACAATACCCTAAAAAGCACTAAATGCACTGGTAATACACTGGTCATTTTTACTAACAATTAAAGTTACGGATACCCCATAATATTATTTACATAGTAATAAGTAAATAATTTTTGTAAGAATTATAAAATTTGATTTAATTTTGCGGCCTTAAAATATCAAGAAAAGGAGTATTATGGGGAATACAACATCAGAACGAAGACGAAGGCAAAGAAGATTTATATTTGATAGGCTTAATAATATGCGGTCAAGAAATTCAAAGTGGTATCCAGTAAAAAGAAAAGAAGTATTATAGAATGAACTTTGAATTGAAAAAAGATAATTAGTAAAAAATAGAATTTATTTTTTTTACAAAGTCTTATAATTTATGTTCAAAATAAAAGCCCCACATTCGTGGGGTTTTTTGTTTATGGACTTTCTTTGGTATATTCTTTTTTGTGCTTAGTGAGTAATATAATTAGGCGTTACTTTTTAAATATCCATACACCCATACCCCATCCCCGAGGAGCGTAAGGAGGTATAGAGGTTTTTTGTTTGTAATCTATAATAGATTTAAAACTATTTTGTTCTGGTAGATCGCTCTTTAAGAACATTATCAATTTCTGATAAATTTATATTTTTACTTTTAAGTAGAACTAACATGTGGTATAACAAATCAGCAAACTCATTCTTTAATCGTTCTTTATTATCCAAATCTAGGATAAGTTCTACTGTTTCCTCGCCAACTTTTCTAGCAACATGTTTTGTACCTTTTTCTAGCAAATACTTTGTATATGACTCTTTACTAGTTTCATTTTCTTTTCCTTTAATAATGTTTTCTAGTGAATAAATGAAGCCAACATTAGTATCATTATCAAAACATGAGATATTGCCTTTATGACAAGTAGGACCTTTAGGGAGTGCAAAAATTAAAAGAGTATCACTATCACAATCCGTTAAAATATTTTTTACTAATAACTCATTTCCAGATGTCTCACCTTTTTTCCATAATCTTTCTTTACTTCTACTGTAGAAAACTACCTTTTTTGTTTTTTTTGTAGTTAAAAAAGCTTCCTCGTTCATATATCCAAGCATAAGAACTTGAAAGGTATTTGAATTTTGAATGATTACAGGAACTAGTCCATTACCCTTTTTAAAATCAATTTTCATCTTAATGGTATACCTTTATTTGTTAGAAAAAATTTTAAATCTGGAATTTTAATTTTATTAAAATGAAATACACTAGCAGCAAGAGCTCCAGTGGCTCTAGTTTTTGTAAAAATTTCAAAAAAATCTTCCTCTTGCCCAGATCCCCCAGATGCAATAACTGGTATGTTGATTGAATTTGCTACTTTTTCAGTAATTTCAACCGAAAATCCTTTTGTAGTACCATCACCATCCATTGATGTCAGAAGGATTTCACCAGCACCATGCTTTTCAGCAATTTTAACCCATTCAATCACTTCAAAATTAGTTTCCTCTCTTCCCCCTTTGATAAAAACTTTCCATATACCGTTAATTTCTTTTATATCCACTGCTACTACAAGGCATTGAGATCCAAAATTATTTGAGATGTTTGATATTAAAGATGGGTTATTTATTGCACTACTATTTATAGTAATTTTATCAGCTCCAGATTTAATTAAGGTATCAACATCTTTTAGAGTTTTTATACCACCACCTACTGTAAAAGGTATGTTTACATTTTTTGCAATATTTTCTACTAATTCTATAAAAATATTTTTGTTATCTATGGTTGCATTAATATCTAAATAAACTAATTCATCTGCGCCCTCTTCAATATACCTCTTAGATAATTCTATTGGATCACCTGCATCTTTTAGGTTTAAAAAATTAGTTCCTTTTACAGTTCTATCACCTATTATATCAAGACATGGAATTATTCTTTTCTTCAACATAATTCTTTGAGATCTATCTCATTCTCGTAGATAGCCTTACCAATTATTACCCCGAAGCATCTTATTTTTTTTAATTTTGATATATCATTAACATTTCTTACTCCACCACTAGCAATTAAGCTTATATTTGTCTGTTTAATAATTTCCTTATAAAGTTTAATTGATGGGCCATTAAGCATTCCATCTCTACTTGTATCTGTGCAAATCACATACTTTATATTATATTTTTCATAATGTTTGATAAAATCAATTATATTGTATGAGGATTTTTTTCTCCAAGCATCAATAACAATCTTTCCATTTTTTTGATCTGCACCTAAAATTATTTTCTCACTTCCATATAATTCAATTAATCTTAAAAACTTCGTTTGATCATCAACAGCCATACTTCCACAAGTGATTTGAGAAGCTCCACTTTCAAATGCTATTTCAGCATCTTTTAATGAATTAATTCCCCCTCCAAAGTCTATTTTAAGGTTAGTGTTAAGTGCTATCTTTTCTAAAATTTTGTGGCTTTGTATAGCTTTTAATCTTGCACCATCCAGGTCAACTACATGAAGATGTGATATACCAAGTTCTTCAAAAGATTTTGCGATTTCTAACGGGTTGTTACTATATATTTTTTTTTGACTATAATCGCCTTTTTTTAGCCTGACGCATTTTCCATCAATTATATCTATAGCAGGAATTATTTTCATAATAATAAAAAATTTTTTAAAACTTTTTCCCCAATTAATGAAGATTTTTCAGGATGGAATTGTGTACCAAAAAAATTTTCATTTTCAATAATTGAACTAAAATTAATCTGATAATTACATATTGCTTTTGTGCTTTCCCCCACCTCTACATAATAGCTATGAACATAATATAGGTCATCACTTATTTTTACCCCTCTTAATAATTTGGTATCCGCTGATTCAAAATTATTCCAACCCATGTGAGGTACAAGATCATTGTTTTTAAATCTTACAACATCATTAGGGAAAATTTTTAAGCATTGAGTGGGTCCTTCTTCGCTAGAATTACACATCAGCTGCATTCCAAGGCATATACCAAGTACGGGTTGCTCTAAGTTTTGAATTAATTTATCTAATTTATTAGACCTTAAATATTTCATAGCAGAAAATGCTTCTCCAACACCAGGGAAAATAACCTTATCAGCATCTTTAATTTTTTTGTGATCATTTGTGATAATGCAATCATAACCCAGTCTATCAATTGCATTATAAACTGATAATATGTTACCAGCATTATATTGTATGATCGCAATCATAAAACTCCCTTGGTACTAGGTACTTCATAAATAGAATTTTTATCAATAGCCATTCTTACAGATTTTGCAAATCCTTTAAAAATTGCCTCAATCTTGTGATGCTCAATATTTCCTGTTGCTTTGATATTCAAATTACATTTTGCTGAGTCTGAAAAAGATTTGAAAAAATGCATAAACAGCTCTGTTGGTACTTCTCCGATGTATTCCCTTTTAAAATCAACATCCCATTCAAGCCAAGGTCGTCCCCCGAAATCCAAGGCTATTTTTGCTAAGCAATCATCCATCGGTAAAACAAAACCATATCTGTTGATACTTTTTTTCATACCTAGTGCTTGATTAAATGCTTCGCCGATCGAAATTGCAATATCCTCAATTGTATGATGTTTGTCTACATGAAGGTCACCGTTACAATCTACAATAAGTTGAATTTGAGCATGTTTAGCAAATTGCTCTAACATATGATCAAAAAATCCTATCCCGGTATTTATGTTGTAATTTTTTTCATTATCTAAATTAAGCGAAATACTAATTTTTGTTTCGTTAGTTACTCTATTTACATTTGCGGTTCTTGGAACTGTTTTTAAATAATTGTATATCTCATTCCAAGATTGTGTGGTTAAATCAGTTTTTAGCTTACAATCTTCTCCGATAAATATTTTACCACACCCTAGGTTCTGCGCTAGCTCAACATCTGTAGTTCTATCACCAATTACATATGAATTTTTCATATCATAATTACCGTAAATATATTTTTGAAGGAACCCTGTTTTTGGTTTTCTAGTTTCTGAATTATCTTCAGGAAAACTTTTATCGATAAAAATATCCTCAAAGAACACACCCTCACTTTCAAATGTTTTTAACATCATTTCTTGAGGAGCTAAAAAACTTTCAGTTGGGAAAGATTTTGTTCCAAGCCCATCCTGGTTAGTTATCAATACAAGTTTGTATTCTAATTCATTGAATATTTTTGAAAGATTAGAAATTACCCCTGGTAAAAATTCCAACTTTTCAATGCTATCAATTTGAAACGTGTCTTTAGGCTCTATTATTAGAGTACCATCTCGATCAATAAATAGTATTTTATTCATAATATTTTTCTATAGTTTTCAGTAACAATTTATTTTGTGAAACTGTCCCAACTGTTAATCTAAGACTATCTCTTACCAAGTTAGATCTATCTCTTACCAGAATTTTATTTTTTACCAAAAATTCAAAAAGCCCTATTGGATCTTGTACTTTAACTAAAATAAAGTTTGCTTTTGAATTGTAAACTTTTTTTATGCCTTTTATTTTTTTTAATTTGGTTTCCATAATGGCAAGCTCATTTTTTATTAATTCTATTCTTTTTTGAATTAAAATGGGATCTTTTAAGCATTTTATTCCAGCTTCTTCATTTAGGGAACTCACATTGTATGGAGGGCATACTTTCGAAAAATAATTAATTATATTTTTACTTGAAATAGCATATCCTATTCTGCCACCAGCTAACCCTAATCCCTTACTCATTGTTCTTAATATGATTAGATTTTTATATTTTTCTAAAAGATCAATACAGGAATATTCTATGCAAAAATCAATGTATGCTTCATCAACTACTACAACTCCTTGAAATCGTGAAAGAACAGACTCAATAATTTTTTTGTCAATTATATTGCCCGTAGGGTTGTTAGGGGAACACAAAAAAATAATTTTTAAATTTTCATTTTTATAATGCTTATTTAGTGAATCTTTTTTAACTGTATGATTATCATCTAATTTTTCTGAAATAATATTTACATCAGCAATTTTTGCATATGTCTCATAGATACCATAGGTAGGATAAAAACAAAAGATTGAATCCTTTTGCGGATTACAAAATATTTTAAACATTAGATCTATTAATTCATTACTTCCATTACCTATAAAAATATTTTTTCTAGAAGTATCTAAAAATTTTGATAAATATTTTTTTAATCTGGGATAATTATTATCTGGATATCGATTATAACTTCCGAAAGGATTTTCATTAGAATCTAAAAGGGTATAATCATTTAAATTAAGAAGTGACCTTGCACTTTCATATGCTTTCAGCTCTCTTATATTTTGACGAACAATTTTATCAAGATCAAACATTTATTATTTATCCAATCTAATTTTAACCGAATTTGAATGCGCATGCATACCTTCTGCATCAGCCATATTAATTATCGCTGGACCTATTGATCTGAGTCCATTTGAAGTTAATTTCTGAAAAGTTATTGTTTTTAAAAAGCTATCAACTGATACACCACTCCGTGTTAAAGATAAACCACCAGTAGGCAAAACATGATTCGTGCCGCTTGCATAATCTCCTGCACTTTCACAACTGTAATTTCCCAAAAAAACGGACCCAGCATTTATTATCTTGTGAATATGATTTTCAAAATTTTTTGATGCTATGATTAAATGTTCTGGAGCATAAAAGTTACTTAGCTTTACACAATCATTGATATTTTCAAAATTAACTAAAAAACTATTTTTGATTGATTTCATAATAGTTTCTGCTCTTGGTAAGCTTAATAACTGTTCTTCAATTTCTTTTTGCACATTTGCAATTACACTTTTATCATCTGTTGCTAAAATGAACTGACTATCTGGTCCATGCTCAGCCTGAGAAAGCAGATCAGCAGCAACATATTTTGGATTACACGTTTTATCTGCAATGATAAATACTTCGCTTGGCCCTGAAAGCATATCAATATCTGTTCCATTATTGCTTGCAAAAAATTTAGATTTAGTAACGTATTGGTTTCCTGGACCAAAAATTTTGTCAACTTTTGGAATCGTATTTGTTCCCAATGATAAAGCTGCAATTGATTGAGCCCCACCAATTTTAAAAACATTCGAAATTTTCAATATTGATGCCACATATAAAATGACATCATCAATTTCACCATTTTCATTTGGAGGAGTAACAATGTTAATATTTTTCACACCAGCAATTTTTGCTGGAATACCCAACATTAATAAAGTTGAAAATAATGGAGCAGATCCACCTGGTATATATAACCCCACATTATTTATTGGCCTAGACTCTCTCCAGCATTTAACTCCCGGAGATATTTCTATTTTTGCATGTGGTTTAATCTGAGAATTGTGAAACCTGAAAATATTATCATAAGCAACTAAAATTGACTTCCTTAATTCTATATCAATATTATTTTTTGATTGTTCAATCCTAGATTCTGAAACTTTAAAATCTTGAATTTCGCAACCATCAAGCTTCTTGGTTAGCTCCCTCAATGCATTGTCATTTTTCAATCTAACTTCATCCCAGATTTTTTCTACAATCTGACTAAGTTTTTTTTCTTCTAATTTTGGTCGGCAAAAAATCTTTTCCCAAGATTGTATTTCAGGATTTTTTAAATAGCTTATCATGATATAATATTCTCAATAGGCATTACTAAAATATCCTGAGCACCTTTTTCTTTAATTTTGGAAACAATCTGCCAAAATTTTTCTTTATCGATGACAGCATGCACTGAGCTCCAGCCTGGTCTTTTTAACTTTAAAATTGTCGGGGATTTAAGCACTGGCAAAAGATGAATTATATCATCAACATTTTCATTTAAAATATTAAATAAAATATACTTCTTATTTACTGCGCCGATAATAGAACGAATTCTAAATAATAGCTCATTCAAAGTAGATTGTTTTTCAGCAGTTATTGTTGCTGATTCTATAAGCACCGCCTCAGATTCTAGAACAAGGGCTACTTCTTTTAATCCATTATTTTCTAAAGTTGATCCCGTACTTACAAGATCGCAAATTCCATCCGCTAATACAATATTTGGAGCAATTTCAACTGATCCAGAAATCTTATGAATCCTTACAGAAATATTTAAATCATTAAAAAAAATTTTTGTTGATTTTGGATAGGATGTAGCGATTAACTTATTCTCAAAAAAACCAATATCAGAAAATAATTTTTCTTTCGGTATTGCTAGGGACAATCTACATTTAGAGAATCCAAGTTTTTCTGTGATCTTTATATCTGAACCGCTTTCTAAAAGCTGATTATTCCCTATTATTGCTATATCTAAAACCCCATCCTCAACATATTTAGGAATATCTGAGTTTCTCAAAAAATAGATTTCTAGTGGAAAGTTTTTTGAAAGATGTATGAGCTGATTTTTTGTTTGGTCAAACTTTATGTCAGCACGGTTCAAAAGATCTATCGAGCCGTTGTAAAGTTTACCGCTCTTTTGTATACCTATTTTTAATTTACTCATTTCACATTCCTATTCCCTTGAGCAAACTAAAAACCCGCTAGTTTGATCAAGCGGGTTCTAAAAAATTTTTATATTGATATGGGGATTATTTATTAAAACATACTTGATTTACATCCACGCTATGATGCAAATGGAATAAATGCAAATCGTAATGAAATGCATAAGCGGAGTATGTTTTAAAATACTTCATTATTAAAATTAAATAAAAATTTTAAGTATATGCAAAAGAAAAATTAAAAATAATTAAATTGCTAGTAGGAATTCTTTAAAAGATTCGAATTTATTATTTACTTTAATTGAATTTTTATCTTTATCTAACAAATTTTTAATTTGATCTGGAGGCTCGATTTTTTGGTTAATAATTTTTTCTACATCATTTGAAAATTTAGAGGCATGGGCTGTAGATAAAACAATACATTTTTTAAAACTATTAGAGCTCAATCTATATTTACCTAAACCCAACATGCCAACAGCTGTGTGAGGGTCAATTAAATAGTCATATTTATCAAAAACATTCTTGATCATATTTTTGGTTAATGAATCAGTAAAACTCCAAGAAGATATTTTTTTACTAATCTCATTTACATCATCTCCATATAAGCAACTAATTCTTTCAATATTGCTAGGCACGCTTACATCCATAGCGTTAGAAATAGTTTTGATTGTCTCTTTTTTAATTAATTTTCCTGATTTTAAATAATTTAAAAAAGTGTCATTTACATTGAGCGAAGCAATAAATTTTTCTACTGGCAAACCCATTTGATTTGCAAGTAGACCACCAGTCAAGTTTCCGAAATTTCCTGAAGGAATACTAAAGCATACAGATTCATCAGTATTGCATTTTTTCCATGCCCACATATAGTAGATGGCCTGGGGAAGCAGCCTTGCAAAATTTATAGAATTAGCAGAACTAAGATTCAATGATTTTCGTATTTCTTCATCAACGAAAGCTTTTTTTACTAAGCTCTGGCAATCATCAAAAGTGCCTAGGACTTCTAAAGCAGTTATATTCCCTCCAAGTGTTGTAAGTTGTTTTTCTTGAACACTACTTACTTTTTTCGAAGGGTATAAAACAATAACATTTATGCCATCTAAATTATAAAAACTATTTGCAACCGCGCCTCCCGTATCACCAGATGTTGCAACTAAAATAGTTAAGTTTTTTTTTTATTTCGTTTTGGAAATGTGACATTGTTTGAGCCATATATCTTGCTGCAAAATCTTTAAATGCTAATGTAGGTCCATGAAATAATTCTAAAACGAGGTCATCCTCATTTAAATTTTTTATATTTAAAGGAAAATTGAATGCTTTTTCACATATCGCTGTCAACTCCGAAAGTGTTAGTTGATCTTTAGTGTATGGATGAATTACACTCACTGCTAATTCTTCAAAATGTTGATGCGCTTTAAGAAGATCCATAGGCATTCTTGGAATTATTTCTGGCATATACAAACCACCATCGGGGGCTAAGCCATTTAAAAGTACATTTTTAAATGTTGTTGAAGAACTACTGTTTCGCGTACTAAAAAATTTCAATTTTAATCCAAGATTTTCGGCGGATCTAAATTTATTTTGGAATGATAACTAATGCTATTAATGCCATATTTATTATAAGAGTTACAAAAGTTTTCACCAATATTTTTAGCTATTTCTTCACTTTTTGAAAGTGCAAAAATCGATGGCCCAGATCCAGATATTCCACAACCTATAGCACCAGATTCGAATGCAGAATTTTTTAACTTCATATAATGAGGAATTAGTTTTGACCTATGTGGCTCTGCAAATAAATCAATCATGGACTTTCCAATAAGTTCATAATCTTCCTCATATAACCCAGCTATAAAACCTGCTAGATTACTAGATTGTTCTACCGCGGAACCAAGTGTGATGTTTTCAGGCAAAATTTTTCTTGCCTCATTGGTATTGACAGCAAGATCAGGAAGAACAGCAGTGCAAAATAAATTTTCCGGTACAGGAAGACTTATTGTATCTAATGGGTCATAGCTTCTAATAAGTACTATCCCACCAAATAATACTGGAGCCACATTATCAGCATGTAACGAGCCTGAGGCTGCTGATTCACCCTCCATAGCATGAACGAGTAATTCATGATCATTTAATGGATAATCTAAAAGTGCATTTATTCCAAAAACGGATGATACTGCACTTGCAGCACTTGAACCAAGCCCACTTCCAGGAGGAATACCTTTTTCAATATGAATTTTATATTTTGGTTCCTCACTAACTTCATTTAAAAAGGAAAGCAAAGCTTTGCCTGCAGTATTTTTTTTGGGATCTAGTGGAATATCGTTGCATTTTTTACCAGTAACAATGATCTCTAAACCAGCAGTCTTTTTTTCTTCAATCCGAATTACATCAGATGGACCCTTAATGGAAAATCCGAGACAATCAAAGCCACAAGAAACATTTGCTACTGAAGCTGTAGCATTTACTCTAATCGATTTATTAATCATGTATATACTTTTTTTTCACTAAAAGTTCTGCCATTAAGATAGCGCCTCCAGCTGCTCCTCGAACAGTATTGTGGGATAAACCTATAAACCGCATATCAAATATTTTATCTTTTTCAATTCTTCCTACGATTGTTTCCATCCCATTACCTTTTTCACAATCTAATTTAGGTTGAGGCCTATCTACGCCATCTAAAACCCTGATGATCTTTTTCGGGGAGGAGGGTAAATCAAATAATTGATGATTATTATTATATGAGCTCAATAGTGATTTGAATTTTTCTACATTTAAACCATCATTTAAAAAATTTAAATATACAACAGCAGTGTGACCATCTATAACAGGCACTCTAGTGCAAACAGCGCTTATATTAAAATCTTTAGAATTAGTTATTCCAACTTTAGACACAGTTCCAAAAATTTTTAAAGGCTCATTTTCTGTTTTTTCTTCCTCACCTGAAATATACGGTACTACATTTTCTCTTAAATTTTCATTCTCAAGACCTGCCTTTCCAGCACCAGATAGTGCCTGTAAAGTAGTAACAGATATTTCTTTAGGTATATGGCCAGCTTTAATAAGGGCATCTATTACAACTATGTAAGATTGAATAGAGCAATTTGGTTTAACAGCAACAAAACCTCCTTTTGGCAATGACCTGTTTTCTTGCTGAATTGGAATTACATCAGTGTGATGTGAATTAATTTCAGGGATTATCATTGGTACATCATTTGTTAGACGATTAGCAGAATTATTACTTATTAAAGCAAACCCTTTCTTTGCATAATCAAATTCTAACTTTTTAGTGTCTTCCTTACTTGGAAGATCAACTGCAGAAAAAACGCATCTAACATCAGCAGGAATAGATTCGAAGTCAAACACATCTCTAACAACAAGATCTTGCACTGAGGCAGGTATATTATTTTTTAAAGCCCATTTGCCATTAACAGCATTGGAAAAAATTTTACCAGAATTGTTTTTTGAAGCTGCAACATCAACTACACTAAACCAGGGATGATTATCAAGTAATGATAAATAATTTTGGCCTACAATGCCTGTAGCACCAAGTACGCTGACTTTTATTTTACTTTTTAACATTTTAAAATATCTCCTAATACCCCAGCTGCTGTTACCTCAGCTCCAGCTCCATGCCCTTTGATTACCAATGGTGTTCTATTATACCTTTCAGTTTTGAAAGAAATAAAATTTTCTCTTCCAGCTTGATAATAAAATTGACTTTCTTTATCAACTGCTTTTAAACCAACTGAAGCTTTCTCTCCATCCCACTCAGCTAAATATCTTAATACTTGGCCATTATTTAAAGCATCATTGTATAATTTTAGAAAATCATCATCATAATTTTCTAATTCATTCAAGAAATCATTTACTGAAATATTAGGGTCGCTATTTTCATGTATTAAACTTTTTATTGACACATCTTTAATATCAATTTTTTCGCCTAACTCTCTAATGAGTATTAAAATCTTTCTAGCTACATCTAAACCATTCAAATCATTTCTAGGGTCTGGCTCTGTGAATCCCGACTCCATAGCAATTTTAACTAATCTACTGAAAGGCATTGACCCATTATATTCACTAAATAAATAACTAAGCGTTCCGGATAAAACTCCTTCAATTTTTAAAATTTTATCACCAGTTTGAAGTAATGTCTTTAATGTTTCGATTACTGGTAGCCCTGCACCAACATTCGTTTCATATCTAAATTGAGATCCTCCAATCGATGAACTAGTTCTTATGTCATCGTAGTATTCTTGATGTATAGAATTTGCAATTTTATTAGCTGTTACTACATGTATCCCTCTAGCCAATATTTGTGAAGTTTTCAGAGATATTTGTTTTGAAGCAGTTACATCTACAAAAATTGAGTTTGGTACTTCTAGCGCTTTATCTATAAAAGAATCGAAATCCGCATCTATACTCTGATCTAAATCTGTTTTCCAATTCTTACAATTAATGCCATTAGAATTAATTATCATTTTTTTACTATTAATTAAACCACAAACATTAACAGAACCATTATTTTCCACCAACTCAACTAGGCTAGATCCAATTAACCCAACTCCGGCTATAAACAAATTCTTTTTTGTTTTATCTGAAAATATATGACCATGCAAGCAAGAAATGGCAGACTCAACATCAGCATTATTTATGATAAAAGATATGTTTCTTTCTGAGGAACCTTGAGCTATCGATATAATATTAATTCCTTTTTCTCCTAAAATTTTGAATAATGTACCTGCGATACTAGGTTTATTTCTCATACCTTCGCCAATAACAGCGACTAGTGATAAATTATTTTCAATTTTAATATCATCAATATGGCGATCTTTCAATTCAAAACTAAACTCATCCATTAAAATGTTTTTTGCATTAATCTCATCATCAGGTTGTATAGCAAAACATATAGAATGCTCACTAAATGCTTGAGAAACGAGTAGAATATTTATTTTTTTGTTTGATAGCGAACTAAACACCTTGCCTAAAATACCATGCCTACCTACCAAACCTGCTCCTTGTAGTCTAATAACTGAAACATTATAGATTGAAGAAATACCTACAGCAAAATTCTCAATTGGGATTCTATCTTTAGTTATTAGGGTCCCTCGACTATCAGGATTAAATGTATTTTTAATATGGATTGGAATAGATTTATATAAAGCAGGGATAATTGTAGGTGGAAATATTACTTTTGCTCCAGCATGAGCTAGCTCCATAGCTTCTTCATAGTTTAGTTTTGGAATAGTCCTTGCATCAGGTACTATTTGGGGATCAGCGGTTAATATTCCATTTACATCTGTCCATATTTCAATTTTACTTACATTTAATGCAGCACCAAAAATTGAAGCTGTATAATCCGAACCACTTCTTCCTATCGTTGTTGTTTCATTATTTTTTGTTGACCCTATAAACCCAGTAATTATCCATGTTTTATTTAAATCTTGACAAAACTTTCTGATTTTTGAATATGACTCTTTATAATAAACATAAGCATTACCAAAATTATCATCAGTTACAATAACCTCACGAGCATCTAGAAAAGATACATTTATATTTTGTTTTAGGCATGCTTGAGTTACAATGAATGCAGTCAATCTTTCACCGATTGATAGAATTGAGTCCTTTGATTTACTAAAAAAGCGTATGTTTTCTTTTATTTCAACCAAATTATTTTGCGCTTCCAAATGTATTGGTTCGATAAAGCTCAGATAAGACGATTTTTCTAGCTCTAATTCCCTAGCAATATCTAAGAACTGCTGAAATAAGCTTTCTAAATTTTTGCTAACGTCATTCCCATTTTTTGCTGATGCAATTATTTCTAGAATAAGGTCCGTTGTACCACCCACTGCTGACACTACTACGCCTCTTGGAGGTTCGTTACGAATATGGTCTACTACTTTTTTTATGTTAGAGGCTGATCTAAGCGACGATCCTCCAAATTTTAATATTTTCATAGTTTAATAATTAAATAATGTTTTATAACCTGTAATTAATCCTTTTCAAACCATTTATCAAAAAATAAAATAGCATTCTCAGTCCAGCTATTTATCGGATCTTGACCAACATCATCATTTGGGAAATAATTTTTAGGGATATCAATAGATATTTTTTTATTTATATCCCTTATGTACTCATTTTTTAATGTTAATGTATCGTATTCAAAATGATTAAAATTATATATTTCACTAAGTGATTTATTTTCAAGCATACATATTCCTTCTTTCTTATGGCTTAGAACTATGCTAAGATCAGAATTATTGACAATTTGAGCATCAATTGATTCTGTGTACCTAGAAACTGGTATTTTTATTTTTTTGTTGAGAAAGTAGAAATTATGTAAGCTATTTCTATTAAAATTGTATTCATATAGTCCAAATTTTTTATCTTTTAGCTGAACCTTGTCTATACCATACCTGTAGTAAAGCACAGCTTGAGCTCCCCAGCATATATAATAAGATTTAATATTATGAACTTTAATGCGATCAAAAACCTCAATTAACTCTTCCCAATAATCAACTTTTTCGAAAGGTAAAGTTTCAACTGGCGATCCAGTACAAATAAATCTATCATAATCATCAAAAGATATATCCTTAAGTGTCTTGTAATTTTCAAGCAGATATGACTTTGGAATATTTTTCGATTCATATGACTCCATCCTCATAAAAGATATCTTCACACTATGACTAAGCTTGCTAAAAATATTTTTGAAATGATTTTCAGTTTCAATTTTATTAGGCATCAAATTTAAAAGAAGTACATTTTTCATTTTTCTAATTTTTTAAAATAAGTAAAAACCTATTCTTTTAACGCTTTCTCAAAATCAAAAATGATATCATCTATATGCTCTATACCTACAGATACTCGTATCAAATCTTCCGAAACGCCTGAAGCAATTTGTTCATCTTTTGATAACTGTTCATGAGTTGTAGAGGCTGGATGAATTACCAATGTTTTAGCATCTCCCACATTAGCTAAATGACTAGACATTTCAACTGATTCAATAAATTTCTTTCCAGCAGATATGCCTCCTTTTATCCCAAAAGAAAGCACTCCCCCAAAACCATTATTTAAATACTTTTTTGCCAGCTCATGATGAGAATGACTTTCTAATCCAGGGTAGTTCACCCATTGAATACCCTCATTTTTTTCCAACCATGATGCTAATTTAAGTGCGTTACTACAATGTTTTTCTCCACGAAGTGATAATGTTTCTAACCCTTGTAAAAGTAAAAATGAACCAAAAGGATTCTGACTAGGACCAAAATCTCTAAGACCCTCAACGCGAGCTTTTATAATAAACGCTACATTAGCTCCTAGAACTCCATCAGGACCAAATATCTCCCAAAAGTTCATTCCATTATAACCTTTAGATGGTTCAGTGAACTCTAAAAATTTTCCATTATTCCAATTAAACGTTCCAGCATCTATTATAACACCACCAATAGTATTACCATGACCACCAATCCATTTCGTAGCTGATTCGACAACAATATCTGCACCAAAATCAATTGGTTTGCATATGTAACCACCCATTCCAAAAGTATTATCAACAATTAAAGGCACTCCATTACTTTTTGCTATCGTTGAAATTCTATCAAAATCAGGTACACTGTATTTTGGGTTACCCATACTTTCAACATAAATCGCTTTTGTTTTATCATCAATTAGTGAACCAATTGAATCTGGGTCATCACCATTTGCAAACTTGACATTAATTCCTAATCTTGGAAAAGCTATTTTAAATTGATTATAGGTACCCCCATACAAAAAACTTGATGAGACAATGTTATCACCTGCTTTAGCTAGGGTTTGGATTGCTAAAAATTGCGCTGCTTGTCCACTTGATGTTGCTAATGCAGCGACTCCTCCCTCTAATGCAGCAATCCGTTTTTCAAAAACATCCGTGGTTGGATTCATAATACGAGTATAAATATTTCCAAATTCTTTTAATGAAAAAAGATTTGAGGCATGCTCTGCACTATCGAATGTAAATGATGAAGAGGAGAAAATAGGCACTGCACGTGCGTTCGTTCCTAAAGTCGTTTCTTGCCCAGCATGGACCTGCAATGTGTCAAAATGATTTTTTTGTTTCATGATAAATATCCTTTATATGTTCCATTAACTATAATTGTTAAAATACGTTTTTACATTTCATAAATTGGATTGAAAGGAGATTGGCAGCACAAGAAAATGATTTTATCTATCTTCAAAAAATTTTGAAGCAGGAATTAGCACCTTGTTTAATTAAGTTAAACTGGTTGCTAAGGTATCTTGGGGCCTGATCCCTCCACCTTTCTTTATAAAATTAAAGCAGTACTATCAAAAAGCCAGAAAGCATGTTTCTGATTAACATTAAATTATATACTTTTTAAAATAAAACAAATAATTCTTAAAATATTTATTTTTTAAAATGAAATTTTTAAAAAATCATGGTTTTCTATTGCCTATAGTTAAAATAGATTGAAACAAATATTTAAACTTTGCAAGACTGTGGTTGCAAAAATACTTTAATATATATTCAAATAATCGAGCCTTGAATTAAATCAAGTTAAGTTAGAACTTAACCACCTTCGCATGAGTGCTATTTCATATATAAAAGCAGTTTTGAATGAAATTAGTCCACGGACTAATATTGCTTCTTTGTCAAAAAATATCAAGGGAGATATTGTTGCGGGTATTACCGTTGGGATAATTGCACTTCCACTTGCTCTGGCATTTGGTGA